>PWNJ01000096.1 GCA_003558985.1 candidate division CSSED10-310 bacterium | reverse complement strand
CACATTCGAAAAAGTATTCCCGGGGTTGCGATTCGTACAACCTTGATGACGGGGTATCCGGGTGAGACTGAAAAAGCTTTTCGGAACATGCTGGAACTTGTGGACAGTGGCGCGTTTGACCATTTGGGAGTTTTTTCGTGGTCACCGGAACCGGACACGGCTGCTTTTGCTTATCGGCAGGATGCAGTGGACAGGTATACGGCTGAAGAGCGGGCAGCAATGTTGTTGTCAGCGCAGGCAGAAATTGTCGAGGCGCGAAGTCAGGAACGGTTGGGTAGCGAATGTTTGATAGTAATTGATGGACCAGACGAAACAGTCCCGGGATATGTTCTGGGAAGAACCGAGTTTCAGGCGCCTGAGGTGGACGGTTGGGTCAGAGTTCGGGGGAACTATTCTGCGGGAAGCTGGTTGCAAGTACGTCTGACGGGTGTTGATATGTATGATTATCAAGCAGTTGTTCCTGAAAAAAATTAGATGAAGTCTTTACGAAAAACAGATTTTATGTTAATAAAATAATATAGGGATGGGGTTTTTATCAGTAACCGGGATTATAAGCGCACTGGCCTGTTTCAACAATCAGGTGTGCAATGAAAAATGTTTATGGGATCAGTTGACTTGACATATGTATGCAGAATGGGTTAGATTTCGGTAGCTTTAGGATTAAGGAGTATTTGACATTATGAAAACAAACCAAAAAATATTGCTGGCAAGTATTATTTTTGTGATGATTGCGTCTTTTGTTCCGGTTCATGGTGGCCGAACTCAGGGACGCCTTTTTGTTACAATCAGGGATACAGACGGAAAACCTCTGCAAGGCGTTGATATTGAATTGATAAGCACGATTACCGCCACTCGCACCTACCAACTGGATCCCACAGACCGTCGGGGTCGCACAAGTATCGTGGGTTTGGAACCGGAGTCTTACACAATAAGGTGTACAAAAGAAGGATATCAGCCTTTGGAAGGAACCGTTACCCTGCGTCCTGGAGTGAACGTACGGGAAGAGTGGACCATGCGGACTCTTGAGGAGGCAAAAAAAGAAGCCAGAGAACAGTTTCTTGAGGATATGACGGAGGAAGAGCGGAATCGTTTATTGGCTGAAGAAGCACATAATCAAGGACTGGAAGAGCTTCAGCGGGACAATCTTGATGAAGCTAAACGGTTGTTTGAAAAAGCAATTAAGCTGGATCCTGAAATCCATTATCTGACATATCTGATTTTAGGTCAGATGGCATTTGATGATCACGATGCCGAAAATGCTCATAAATATCTTCGAAAAGCGTATGAACTTGATGAAGACAAGGAGTCAATTGCAGACATAGGTTCTCTTTTGGGAGCAACATATATGATTAAGGGAGACCTTGAAAACGCTAAAAAGATATGGAAAGAAGAAGTGGAGCATGAACTGAATCCTCTGGTTCTGTTTAACCTGGCAGGGATTGAAGTTCGTGAAGGTGATCTGGCAGCGGCTGCAGAGTGGTTGGAGAAATCAGTAGAAAATTTTCCGGATCATTTTGATTCAGTCAGATTATTGGGTGACATTTACATTAATCAGGGTGATTATGCGAATGCTTTGAAAATGTATGAAAAGATGGAAACGATTTTGGAAAGTTTTGAAGATGTTCCGGAAGAACAAATGCAGGATACTCGTGATACGATTCAATTGTTAAGGGAGATGACAGATAAGTAGTATTTTATGTTATACGCATAATAAAGGAGTATCTCTGTATGAGTTCTTCAAGAAAAAAATATGGATGATAACCATATGAAGGATATGAAGATTCGGTTAGATCATGGTCATAACAGGGTTAAAAGGTTTTGAAATTTGCAAAACTTGTTGTTAAACTACATAACGATTATGATTTGCGGTCTGGTGCAGGGATTATTTGCATCAGCAGGAGCGTTCGGTATATCTATGGTAAAAAAAATGATACTTACAGGAGTAAGCAACCATTAAACATCTAATCTGAGGGAGGTTGAAAATGCACCTTCGAAAAATTCTTTTCTTTGGCCTTTTGGCCTTATTGGTCGGCACCAGTTCGCTGCAGGCATCGTCTTTGACGGGTGTTATTGCAGGTCGTATAACTGATGTCGATGACAATCCGATCCCGGGTGTCACAGTGACAGCCACGGGACCCAATCTTCCCGGAGCGCGGGTGGATGTCACCGGCTCTACGGGATTGTATCGTATGCCCCAGTTACCGCCAGGTATGTATACCTTAACGGTTGAACTGATGGGTATGAAAACCATTCAACGTCCTGACATCAGAGTTCTTGTCGGGCAAACTGCTACCATCAATCTTGTGATGGAAATGGCGCCATTTGAGACAACCGTAGTGGTTACCGGCGCGGAACAAGTACTTGATACAACATCATCTTCTGCAAGAACCACAATTGAACGCGATCTGTCACGGCGTCTTCCGGGTTCGGATGACATGTTCAGTGCATTTACAATGAGTGGTAATGTTACTGGTGGAGGAAACGTTCGTGTTGGTGGTGGAGCAAGCACTGATAACACGTACATGTTTGACGGTGTTGACACAACTGATCCGGTAACATCAACGTTTGGCGCTAACCTTGCCGCAGATGCCATTGAACAGGTTGAAGTTCAGACCGGTGGTTTTAAAGCGGAATTCGGTCGTTCAATGGGCGGTATTGTTAACGCTGTTACAAAATCGGGTGGTAATGAATTCCACGGAGTTCTGCGCTGGAAACGAATGGATACCGACACTCGTGCAAGTGACAAACATGAAGACAAAAGAACGCTTCCAGAGTCACTTCGCAATGAATATGCAGGTACCTTTGACGGTCCGATTATTCAGGACAAACTTTGGTTCATGGTCACCTACAGTCTGAGTGTTACAGACGGTGAAGGACCAGCCATTGGTTTTTATGGTGCGGATCAATTGGATCCTGGCGACCAGGTCCTGATAGACCAGGATCGGGAATTTCATCTTCCGTATTTCAAATTTACCTATCAACCGATGCAGGAACATAAATTCGTTTTCAATTATTCCGGTGAAGATGCCGAAATCAAGAACATCTATGGTGGCATGAACACAACACCGGAAGCGTTTGGAACACAGGAACAGGGCGGTCCGTTTTACAGCCTTGAATGGACATGGCTGTACAGCTCTAATCTGTTTTTTGTTACCCGTATAGGAACATCTGAAGGGTTTATCAATGTGGTTCCAAGTGACAATGACAGAGATTCACCAGCATTTTGGGACACTTATTACCAGCAAAACTATAATAATTACGGACGCTGGCTGACAGATGACAGAGATCGTTTCCAAATGGGCGGTAGCGCCAGCTATTTTCTTGATGATCTGATGGGTTCACATGAATGGAAAGCCGGCTTTGAGTATCACAAAATGGTTCGTGAAGTTGTCGATGATATGACCGGCGGCGCTTCTTATACCGTAACTCAGATACCGGTTGGTGACCCGGATAATCCAGACTACTATATCGGAACCGAAGCAACACGATCACTGCGAATCAATCCCGGAGTGGCAGAAGTATCCGGAGATTACATGGCATTCTTCATTCAGGATGACTGGAGCATCACGGATGATATTACATTGAATCTTGGACTCCGCTATGAAACCGTTACTTACAAAAATGATGCTGGCGATTCAAAGGTTCCAGCATGGCGATGGGGACAGTGGACAGCAGAATCATACTTGAACCCCGATGGTTCATTCAAACAAACAGCTCCAATGAAAATGGATAATATGCTTGCACCGCGTATTGGTTTCGCATGGGATGTGTTTGGAACAGGAAGAACCTCAATTCATGGTTTTTACGGCCGTTTTTATAACCCCTTTGATCTGCAGTTACCCGGAATGTTTCAGCCATGGGAAGCTAATCAGTATGCGACCCGCAGCCAGGAATATGTCGGTCCACAATGGTCAGACAGAAATAGAGATGGCGTGCCGGACGAAGATTTCTTTTTTGATGATGCCAATTGGGTTACCACTTCAGAAGATGAACCGGGTGACTGGAACCTGATAGATCCGGATCTGTCACCGGAATACACTGATGAAATCCTGATTGGTATTCAGCAGGAAGTTATGCCGAATGTTATGGTCGGTTTATCCTACACGAACCGCAGAACCAGAAATATGATCGAAGATATCGGTCTGTTCTTTGATGAAGATGGAAATGTTACATGGACATATCTGGGAGCAATCAAGGATGATTTCTCTGGTCATGATCCAGAGAGACAATTTGATCCTCGTGCACCCAGAGCGGGTCAGGAAGATCCGGATTATGTCAAGCATCTGTATTGGGTAACCAATGTTCCAGAAGCCCGACGTGATTATTATGGCTATGAAATTACTGCACGTGCCCGACGTGACAACTGGAATCTGCAGGCCAGCTATACATACTCAAGAGCCCAGGGAACTCATATTAATGTTCATGAAGGTTCAAGTGGTGTAGCACAGTTTTCTGCCGGATATGATACATGGGGTGTATCACAGAATATGTACGGCGAACTGCCCTGGTCATTGCGACACTATCTGAAAATCGCCGGAACATATCATTTCGATCTTACCGACTGGTACGAAATGTCATTCGGATTGAACGGATTTTTCAGAAGCGGTTACCATTACAGCAAAAGAATGGCACCACCGTTTACCTATGATCCAGACGATCCTGACAATGATATCAACGATCCCGACACATGGACAGCACGTCCGCCATACCGCACCTATCAGGGACATTTTCCTGAAGGTCGCGGCGGTTACGAACTGCCCGCATACAATACCTGGGATATCTCATGGCAGAACTCATTCAGATTCGGCCGCTATGGCGCTCTGACTGTCATTCTGGATGTGGTTAATATCTTTAACTTCCAGGGTATTCTGAGCGAAGTTGACACATTCAACCCCAACAATCCGGACATCTTCGGTACTGAAAATGCATGGGGCTGGCCGCGTGCATATCACATCATGCTGCGCTACGCATTCTAATCCCGAAGTATAATTGTTTGATACAAACGGCGCCGGAAACGGCGCCGTTTTTTTTATAAACATGTTGCTAAATTAATCAAGGCTCTGATATAATCCTGATTAATGACTTTAAAAGCCCCAAAAGGCCTATAAATGTCATAATTATGAGGGCTGTTTTTGAGTAAATTGTTTGCTGATAATTTTGGCATTGGAAACCATCTATTGTGAGGGAGGATTTTTTCATGTGCCTTAAAAAACTCTTACTGTTAAGCTTTACTGTTGTGCTGGTTGCCAGCAGTTCAGTAAGCGCTTCTTTGACGGGAGTCATTGCAGGCCGAATTACGGATCCCGATGACAACCCGATTCCCGGCGTTACGGTTACCGCCACGGGGCCCAATCTTCCCGGAGCCCGGGTGGATGTTACAAGCGAAAGTGGTCTGTACCGGATGCCTCAGTTGCCTCCAGGCATGTATTCTCTGACGATTGAACTGATGGGTATGAAAACCATTCAGCGACCGGACATCAGGGTGCTTGTGGGGCAAACGGTCAACATCAATTTTGTAATGGAAATGGCTCCATTTGAGGAAACCGTAATAGTTACCGGAGCTGCTGAAGTGCTTGATGTTACCAGCTCAACCAGCCGAACAACCATTGAGCGCGATCTGTCGCAGCGTCTTCCAGGCTCAGATGATATGTTCAGCGCATTCACAATGAGCGGTAATGTTACAGGCGGCGGAAATGTTCGGGTTGCCGGTGGTTCATTCACTGATAACACCTATTTATTTGACGGTATTGACACGACAGACCCCGTAACGTCAACCTTCGGCGCCAATCTGGCCGCTGACGCCATAGAACAGGTTGAGGTCCAAACCGGTGGTTTCAAGGCCGAGTTTGGCCGTTCCATGGGTGGTATTGTCAATGCGGTTACAAAATCCGGTGGCAATGAGTTTCACGGTGTTTTTCGCTGGAAACGAATGGACAGTGATTATTACTCTAAAGATAAACATGACGATAAAAGAAATTTGTCAGAGTTTCTGCGAAACGAGTATGCAATAACGCTGGATGGACCGATTATTCAGGATAAACTCTGGTTCATGGTAACTTACAGTCTTACGGTAACCGATGGAGAAGGTTTCACAATCGGCTCATATGGCGCTGACTCAGAAGACCCATCGCAACTGGTAAGAATTAATCAGGATAGAGAATTTTATCTGCCCTATGCAAAAATTACCTATCAGCCAATGCAGGAGCATAAATTTGTTTTTGCCTATTCAGGTGAAGACGCTGAAATAATTAACAGATTTGGTGGCACGAATACTACGCCCGAAGCATATGGCACCGGTGAACAGGGTGGTCCTTTCTATAGTCTGGAATGGACATGGCTGTATAGCTCAAACCTCTTTTTTGTATCTCGATTCGGTGTTGCAGAAGGGTTTATTAATGATATTCCCGCTGATGGAGATGCAACATCACCCAATTTCTTCGACACTTATTACAGACAGAGTTATAACAACTACGGAAACTGGCGCGAAGACTTGCGTGACCGAATGCAGTTCACCGCAAACGCCAGTTATTTCATTGATGATCTGATGGGATCTCATGAATGGAAAACCGGTATCGAACTCCACTGGCTGGAACGTGAATCGATTATCTTCGTTCCGGGTGGCGCTACTTATACAATTACCCAGAATCCTTCCGAAGACGGCTCCTATTATTTCGGCACTGATGCGACCAGATCAGTTTATTTGAACGAAGGATCTGCATTTGTCAAAGGCGATTATCTGGCATTCTATATTCAGGATGACTGGTACATAACAGATGATATTACACTGAATCTGGGAGTCAGGTACGAAACGGTCACCTATAAAAACGATGATGGGGATAAAAATGTCCCGGCATGGCGATGGGGCCAATGGCGCGGTGATTCTTTCAGAAACGCTGATGGTTCTTTCAAGGAAAAAGCTCCAATGAAACTGGACAATATGATTGCACCTCGGATAGGTTTCGCATGGGATGTGTTTGGCGATGGTCAAACAGCGCTCAGCGCTTTCTGGGGACGGTTTTATAATCCCTTTGATCTGCAGTTGCCGATGATGTTTCAGCCCTTTGAAGCAGACACATACGCCACCAGGAGTCAGGAATACACAGGGCCACAGTGGACGGATAGAAACAGAGATGGTATTCCGGATGAAGAATTTTTCTTTGATGATAACAACTGGAGAACTACATCAGAGGATCAACCGGGTGACTGGAATCTGATTGACCCAAATCTGTCGGCTGAATACACGGATGAATTTAAAATAGGTATTCAGCAGGAAGTTATGCCTAACTTCATGGTTGGTTTATCCTATACGAACCGCAGAACCCGAAACATGATTGAAGATGTTGGATTGTTTCTTGATGAAGACTGGAATGTTACATGGACCTATCTGGGTGGAGTAAAGGATGATTTTTCAGGCCTTGACCCCAATAAAAAGTTTGATCCCAGAGATGACGGAAGGGATTACTCCAAACATCTGTATTGGGTGACCAACGTGGAAGGTAACAAACGGGATTATTACGGTTACGAAGTTACAGCCCGTGCACGTCGCGACAACTGGAATCTTCAGGCCAGTTACACATATTCCCGTGCCCAGGGATCCGTTATCAATCAGCAGGCGGGATTCAGTGGTGTTTCACAGTTTTCCGGCCAGTATGATACATATCAGACATCTGTTAACTTGTATGGTGAGCTTCCATGGTCATGTCGTCATTACCTGAAAATCGCTGCCACATACCATTTTGATATAACCGACTGGTATGAAATGTCATTTGGACTGAACGGTTTCTATCGTTCAGGATATCATTACAGCAAACGGATGGCGCCTCAGGATACTTATGATCCGGACGATCCCGATAATGATATCAATGATCCGTCCACATGGACTGCAAGACCTCCATATAGAGCATATGCATGGTATTATCCGGAAGGTCGTGGAGGTTATGAGCTCCCAGGATACAATACATGGGATATCTCATGGCAGAACTCATTCAAATTCGGACGATACGGCGCTCTGACTGTGGTGCTTGATGTTATCAATATCGCCAACTTCCAGGGTGTACTATCACGAAATGATGTATTTAATCCGCGAAGACCAGAGATTTTCAACACTGATAATGCCTGGGGTCCGCCGCGTATCTATAACATTATGTTGCGGTACGCGTTCTAAACGAAAACTGTTGTCAATGAATGTGACGACGCCGGTTTCCGGCGTCGTTTTTTTTTGTGTTTCTACCGGAAAAAGAACTGCTTGCCATTTGAGGACTGCTTTGGATAGAATCACCCCCGTTGTTTTTTGTAACTTTTACATGGAGGTTTTTATAAATGAACGCAAAACAATACATACACATGGAAGATACATTCGGCGCTCATAACTATCATCCGTTGGATGTCGTTATCAGTAAAGCGAAAGGGGTTTGGGTGGAAGATGTGGACGGAAACCGGTATATGGATTTCCTCGCGGCCTATTCAGCAGTGAATCAGGGACATTGTCATCCACGTATTATGGCGGCATTGAAGGATCAATGCGACAAAGTCACATTAACCTCGCGCGCATTTCGAAATGATCAGTGGCCGTTATTGGCGAAGGAAGCAACATCATTATTCGAATATGAAATGATGCTGCCGATGAATACCGGCGCCGAAGCTGTCGAAACGGCTTTAAAAGCAGTTAGACGCTGGGCTTATGAAGTAAAAGGTGTACCTGATGATAAGGCTGAAATCATTGTTTGCGAGAACAATTTTCATGGTCGAACGATTGCGATAGTATCTTTTTCGACTTCGAAATCATATCGAAGAGATTTCGGTCCGCTTACTCCGGGGTTCAAAATAATTCCATATGGTGATTCGAAAGCTCTGAAAGCTGCCATTACACCCAATACTGCTGCTTTTATGGTTGAACCGATTCAGGGTGAAGGTGGTGTTGATGTTCCGCCGGAAGGTTATTTGAAACAGTGTTATGATATTTGTAAAAGCAACAATGTCCTGTTTGTAGCAGATGAGATTCAATCCGGATTGGGACGCACCGGGAAAATGTTTGCCTGTGATCATGAAGATGTTAAACCGGATGTAATGGTTGTAGGAAAAGCATTGTCAGCAGGAACAGTACCGGTATCCGGTGTGTTGGCCAGCAAGGAAATTCTGGGAGTATTCAAACCGGGTGATCATGGGTCAACATACGGTGGAGCGCCGTTGGGTTGCCGGGCAGCCCGGGAAGCGCTGAAGGTACTGGTTGAAGAAAAGTTGGTTGAAGCCAGCGCTGAGCTTGGCGATTACCTGATGCAGCGTCTGAAGAAAATCAATAGCCCGCATGTGGATTTGTATCGTGGCAAGGGCCTTTGGATCGGTATTGTATTGAAACAGTCTGCGGGAGGAGCAAGACGCTTTTGTGAAGCGCTGATGAATGAAGGATTATTGTGCAAAGAAACACATGTTCACATAATCCGACTTGCGCCGCCCTTATGTATAACAAAAGAAGAGCTGGATTGGGCGCTGGAAAGAATTGAAAAAGTTTTAAAAACTTTGTAAACAACCGTTGATAGTTACGAACCGCGAGCTGCAAAGAGGTCTATTCAGCTAACTGTTGGTGTTAATCTCTATGCGCTTGCGGTTTCTTACTTTGGCGATGGGAATGTCGGAGGCAAACAACTGAAATGTTAAAAACGCGCGGCTGGAATCCCGATCAATAACCCGAACAGGCCATTCATCATTTAACTCGGCAATTGTGTTATTCCAGGTATGGGGTCCGATATCTTTGCGTAATTCATCAAAACGAGCTGATGGTATTTGATACAGATTAAAATCACGGAATCCTCGCCAGATTAAATTGGCAACGGTTTTTTCCGGGTCAAGCCTGGTTACTACTACTGTTGGCCCGTTACTAACCAGCACTATATAAGCAAACATAATTGAACCTCCTGTTGAGAAAGATTACTTCAATCTGTTACTATTATAAGCATTCACAAAAGTTCTGGCTAATCACAGGTTATCGGAGTAATCAAAAAATAAACAGCGTTTGTTGTCTTGATAATCAACTGAACCGAATAAGGTAATTATGTATGTTCTTCAATGATTGACATCATTGGCGATGAAACATAAGATGCTTTGCACAACAAATCGATTGTTTAAATCGATTGAGGGAGGTTTAATTGTGAAAGGATTGATTCTTAGTGGCGGTACAGGAACACGTCTGCGGCCATTGACCTATACTCGAGCCAAACAGCTTGTTCCGGTGGCCAACAAGCCCGTGCTGTTTTATGGTCTGGAAGCGATTCTTGCTTCGGGAATTCGGGACATAGGCATTATTGTTGGTGATACCTGTCGCGAAATTATGGAAGCTGTAGGCGATGGAACACGATGGGGTGCAAAAATTACCTATATACAGCAAGACGCTCCCTTGGGACTGGCTCACGCTGTTTTAACAGCGCGAGATTATTTAAAGGATGATTCATTCGTCATGTATTTGGGCGACAACCTTATCCTTGATGGTATCACTAGCCTTGTGAATGAGTTTCGTAACAGCAAGGCAAATGCACAGATATTACTTGCCAAAGTACCAAATCCTCAACAGTTTGGAGTTGCTGAACTGGATAACAATACTATTGTCAGACTTGTTGAAAAACCTGCAGATCCCAAAAGTGATCTGGCGCTGGTTGGCGTATATATGTTTGACAAATCAATTTTTTCAGCATCCGAACGAATCAAACCCTCTGCCAGAAACGAACTGGAAATAACAGATGCAATTCAGGAATTGATCAATATGGGTCTTAAGGTAGATCCGCACATTGTCAATGGATGGTGGAAAGATACCGGAAAATTGGAAGACATGCTGGAAGCGAATCGTATGGTTCTGGATCGTCTGAAACCGGTTAATCAGGGTGAGGTAGATGATAAAACCGTGATTGATCACAAGGTTGTTATTGAAGAAGGTGCGGTGATACAACGATCCTATTTGCGTGGGCCTGCGATAATAGGAAAAAACACGAAAATTATTGATTCCTATATCGGACCGTTCACATCTATTCAATCGGATTCAATTGTTCGCAATGCAGAAATTGAGCATTCCATTGTTTGTGAGCATGCTCGCATTGAGGACATAGGCGTGCGCATTGAGGACAGCTTAATTGGACGAAGTGTTGAACTGCGTAAAACTGACGTATTACCCAAGGCATATCGATTTGTTCTGGGTGATCGAAGTGTTGTAGGTATTTTGTAAGTATTGTAACTATTCAGGGAGTTTCTTATGAATTTGATTGAGGGTGTCAAAATCAGACAGTTAAAGCGTATTCCGGACGAACGGGGTTTTTTGATGGAAATGTTTCGTTCGGACTGGACGGAGTATGAATGTTTTGGGCAGGCGTATATTACTGCTGTATATCCCGGAGTTGTAAAAGGGTGGCATTATCATAAATTACAGGATGATAATTTTGTTTGCGTCCATGGAATGGCAAAAGTGGCGCTTTATGATGCTCGTGATGAATCACCCACAAAAGGCCGGATAAACGAGTTTTTCATGGGTGTTTTAAACCCGATGCTTGTACAGATTCCCAAAGGTGTGTATCATGGGTTCAAGGGAGTTTCGCAGGACACAACATTGATCGTCAATATTCCAACCAAAACATATAACTATTCGGAGCCTGATGAATACAGGCTTCCGGCCCATACGGAGGAGATTCCGTACGACTGGAACAGAAAAGATGGCTGATCGGTATTTGATAACAGGCGGCGCCGGGTTTATTGGCGCAAACTTTGTGCATTACCTTCTGGACAAGTATTCATCATGCACTATTGTCAATCTGGATAAGCTGACCTATGCCGGCAACCTGGAGAATCTTCGATCAATAGAAAGTGATCCGCGATACACATTTGTTAAAGGTGATATTTGCGATGCTGCCAATGTTGAATCTGTCATGGCCGAAGGAATCGATTATGTGTTCAATTTTGCGGCTGAAACACATGTAGATCGTTCAATCATTGATCCGGCTGCATTCATTCGGACAGATGTTCTGGGAACACACGTGCTTCTGGAATCAATCCGGAAATACCCGGTTAAAAAATTTATCCAGATTTCAACGGATGAGGTTTACGGGTCTATTGAAAAAGGGTTTTTTATTGAAAATGATCCACCGGCTCCCAGCAGTCCCTATTCAGCATCGAAAGCAGGGGCTGAACTGCTGGTTCAATCATATATCAAAACGTTTGGAATTCCTGCTGTTATTACCCGGGCATCAAACAACTACGGACCATATCAGTATCCTGAAAAGTTGATACCACTGTTTGTGACGAATGCGCTCGATGACAAATCATTGCCTTTGTATGGTGATGGATTGAATGTCAGAGACTGGTTATACGTTAAAGACCATTGCGCAGCGCTCGATATTATTGCTCAAAAAGGAACGCTTTCAGAAGTTTATAATATTGGAGGCGGCAATGAAAAAACCAATATTGAAATTACACGTTTAATTCTTGAAATTCTGAATAAACCGGACTCATTGATAAAGCCGGTCAAAGACAGGCCCGGGCATGACAGACGTTATGCTATCGATTCAGCCAAAACAATGAATCTGGGCTGGAAACCTGAACGAGATTTTGAGCAAGGATTATCTGAAACGGTGCAATGGTATGCAGATAATCGTGAATGGTGGGAAAGATTAAAAGACAAACAAGTTCAGTTTCGCGAATATTACAGGAACTGGTATCAAAATCAGCTTGGAATGGCAGAATGAAAATCCTGATAACCGGAGCAAAGGGCATGTTGGGCAGTGATTTGATAGTATCACTGGCAAATAGGGCATCAGTTATCGGGGTTGATATGGATGATTTTGATATTCGTGATAAAACAGCATGTACGCTGAAAGTCAGTTCGATCAATCCTGATTGTATCGTGAATTGTGCGGCATATACCAATGTGGATGGAAGTGAATCAAATTTTGACGAAGCGATGGCTGTAAATGCTTTCGGTGCAGAAAACATGGCATTAGCTGCCAGACAGGCAGATGCATTCTTTGTACAGATTTCAACGGATTATGTTTATGATGGCAGCAAAGCAGAACCATATACTGAAAATGATAAAGTTAATCCGATAAACAACTATGGTCGGACAAAGCTTGAGGGAGAAACCCGCGTGTTAAAAGTATTGCCCGAAAAGACATTAATTATCCGTACAGCGTGGCTTTTTGGAGCTCATGGTTCTAATTTTATTGAGACAATTATTAAGATTGCAAAAACCCGGGAAACTGTTGGCGTGATTAATGATCAAACAGGATGTCCGACGTTTACTCAGGATCTGGCTGCCGGTATTGCCGACCTGATACGAAAGAAAGCAAAAGGTATTGTTCATCTGACAAACAGCGGGAATACATCCTGGTACGGTTTTGCTTCTTTTTTTATGGGTTTGGTAAATCCGAGAGTTTCTGTGTTACCAATTCCTGCGAGGGATTACCCGTTGCCTGCAAAACGCCCGGAATATTCGGTGTTATCACTTGAAAAATACAAAAATATTACCGGTAATGTTCCTCCAAACTGGAAAGACGCTGTGCGTCGCTATCTGAAAATCAAACATCCGAATTTCGTGTAAGGAGTTCCAGCAATGAAAGTTTTAATCACAGGTATAACAGGTTTTGCCGGCAGTCATCTTGCCGATTATATTCTTGAGAATCATCCAGACGTGGAATTGTATGGGGTTTATCGTTGGAGAAGCCGTACCGAAAACATTGAACATGTTTTGCACAGGTTTACCAATGTTGAATGTGATTTACGAGATGCCAATAATGTAAGATCGGTCCTTGACTACATTCGACCGGACAAAATATTCCACCTGGCAGCTCAAAGCTTTGTTCCGTCATCATGGCGAGCGCCATCAGAGAGCCTGGACACCAATATTATTGGCCAGGTAAACATCTTTGAGGCAATAAAAGAGCTGAAAATAGATCCCTGGATACAAATTGCATGTTCAAGCGAAGAATATGGTATGGTTTACAGCAACGAAGTTCCAATACTGGAATCAAATCCATTGCGTCCACTGTCGCCGTATGCTGTATCAAAAGTAGGCCAGGATTTCCTTGGATATCAATATTTTATGAGTTACGGTATGAAAATCATCAGAACACGGGGCTTCAATCATACCGGACCCCGGCGTGGTGATGTCTTTGTGTGTTCTGATTTTGCCAAACAGATTGTCTCGATTGAAAAGAAGCGCAGGGAACCGGTAATTTACGTTGGGAATTTGGATGCCAGGCGTGATTTTACGGATGTCAGGGACATGGTAAGAGGATATTGGATGGCACTGTCGGGTAACTGCGATCCAGGTGAAGTATATAATATTTGTCGGGGTAAATGCTGGACTATTCAGCAGGTGCTGGACATGCTGGTCAGTTATTCAAATGTTGATATTCGGATTGAAAAGGATCCAAAACGGTTAAGGCCGTCAGATGTTCCGATACTGCTGGGTGACAATACCCGTTTCAGCAAGGCCACGGGGTGGAAACCGGAGATCAGTTTTGAACAAACGCTTAAGGATATTCTTGATTATTGGAGGCAACGAGTCAATTGAGTATGAGAAATCAGCAAATACCTGTGTTAATAACTGGTGGAGCGGGTTTTGCCGGGCGATATCTGGCACAGCTTCTAAGAAAAAACGGCCGAAAAGTTTACATTTTCGACCATAATCCTCTGTCAGAAAAGGGTGAAGCTTGGGAAGAGATAGAGGAGCATTACATTATTGATCTGACTCAAACGAAGGATCTGCGCAAGCGTCTAAAATCAATAAGGCCAGCAGAGATTTTTCATCTTGCTGGAAAGGCAAATGTCAAACATTCCTGGTATGGTGAATCAGAAACGTATTTGACCAATGTGATTGGGGTTGTAAATCTGATGTGTGCCATACGGGATACAGGTTTGCGTTCTAATCTGCTGATCATCAGTTCGGGTGAGGTGTATGGACAGGTTCCCGACAGCGAACAGCCAATTACTGAAAAACGGTCACCTGCACCCAGAAGTCCATATGCAGGCAGCAAACTTTGTCAGGAGATTGCTGCATTGCAATTAGCGCGATCTTTAAAAGGAAAAACAGTAATTGTCAGACCATTCAATCATATTGGTCCAGGTCAAAGACTGGGTTTTGTTACGGCTGATTTTGCCCATCAAATTGCTCGCATTGAACACAAACTTCAGGAACCTCTTATTCACGTTGGAAATCTGGATGCCAGACGTGATTTTACTGACGTTAGAGATATGGTTGAGGGTTATGTCAAAGCGCTGGAGTTTGGAACAAGTGGTGATGTAATTAATCTGTGTTCCGGAAAAACATGGTCTATCAAGGAAATACTTGATTACATGACATCATTAAGCAGTGTTGATATTACAGTAAGGGTTGATCCTGAGCGTTTTCGACCATCTGATATAAATTTGTTGCAGGGAAACCACGACTATATGACCCGACTCAGCCAATGGAATCCGGAACTGGACATTGCTGATACCTTGACTGACATTATTAACTATTGGCGTAAACAGGTATCCCTGGAAACAGTGACCTGATCATAGATCGACTCAATTTGAGTAATGGCATCCGACCAGTTGTGATGTTTACGAATTCTGATCCTGGCATTTTCCGACAATCTTTCGGCTAAACCGGGATCGCGAATCAAACGAATAATCCGGGAGGCCATATCTGCTATGTTACCATCCGGAACCGAGAGAATTTCTTTCTCATTCTCAAAACCATTGCGCAAACTCTCAAAACAAACAGTGGGTACTCCGGCTGCAGCATAATTAAGCAGCTTTATTGGAAAACCTATACAATGCAGACGAGGAATTACTGCAACTGTTGCCGCAGCAAGACAATCTTTTTCAAAAGCCAATCCCTGGCCTTTCAAAAAATGGATGTGATTGGACAAATTTGCAGTTACGGCAGCCATATGCAATTCTTCCGGTTCGGACCGTGCAAGAATCAACAGGTGCATATCAGGCTCTGCAAAACGGCAATGTCTGAGCAGTTCAATTAAAAGTTCGCAGTTCTGATATTGCTGCAATCCACCGGTGTATATTAACAATGGTGCGTTGCCAATATTCAGAACCTCCCGAATAGTTTTACCATTGCCATAAGCAAATAGTGTTTCTTCAATAGACGGTGTAATCATTGTTATGCGGTTCGCAGCCACTCCAATTGAGGTCAGATACCTTGTTTGATCATTCGAAAGGGTGATTATATGGTCTGCTTTATGCGGAATTGTATGGTCCAGATAACTGGCAAATTTTCTTGACAGCGATTGCATGACCGTAGACCGGAAATAAGAGGGTAGTTCGTGAACCATTGTATTGTGTGCGTGATACACGACTGGGATATTCATTTTTTGTCGAACAAAATATCCGGCAGGGGGAGCCTCATAATTATGCGTATGAATAATGTCAAAATTGTATTCCAGTGCTTTTTTATACAACGTACGGGCAAGAAGCAAATCCAGCAAAGGTTTTGTAAACGCAATACCTGAACAAACTTTCTGGTAGCCTGGCACATGAGGAATACGATGAACCTTAATACCATTGAGTGGAAAACTGGTATTGCCAAGGTGATAGGTAATGACATGAACATCATGACCTTTGTGTTGCAACGCTCCCGATAATTCTCTGATCAGTCCTGATGAAGCAAATGCTGCTGGAAACGGACATGCAGCTACCATGGCTATGCGATATCGGTTCAATAAAAAACCTCCTGATTCATAGTCTTTATCACATTAGCTTGTGAATTGACACAAAGATATCTTTATGAGAAAATCTTTTGGTAGGAAGGGTGAGCAATGCTTTTGTTGAAATGTATTCTGAAAGTGCTGATTGTAATTGTGCCGATGCTTTTTTCTGTTACTGAAGGTTCTGAACCTGATCAAACCCTGCGCCATTATTCATATAATCATATTCCTCCGGTTGGAATTTATGAGCATGAAGATATATGTCTTCGTGTTTTTATTGAGCAAATTAGTGAAGGTGATGAGGCCAGAGTTCAGTTTCGGGTTCGAGAGGGTGATTCCTTTCATATGATGCCGCTTGGTTATGACCCCGCTGAAAGACGTTTTGTTACTTGTATAGATGAACGATTTCACAGGAATATTGGAATTGAGTACTATATCGAGTTGTTTCCAGCCGGAATGGCTCCAATCAGAATACCCGAAACCTCAGGAAAATATCACCAGGTCAGGATAAGAAAAAGGTTTTCACGAATTGGTCGACCGATTCTTATTGCATTCTTAATTGCTTCACCTGCAATTGCTCTGTTCCTGTATTCCAAAATCAAGACGATTCATAAAAAACGAAAAGCCGAGTATGAAAGTCGTTTGCGAGCGCGCAGGAAAAAGCTGCATAAAGAAAGGGAAAAGCATTACCAGGAATATTTGAAAACCTTGACAGGAAGAAAACCACCGCCCTCCAGAAATGCCAGGTCTGGTAACAGCAAAAAGCCGTCTGTTGATCCAAAACAGAAGCCTGATATAGACAGGGATAACAAGTCAAGAAATGAACCAAAAATATCAGCCGGCAAACCAACAGACTCCAAAATATCAACAAAAGATAAAAAACCGGATACGGATACACAGTTGAAACATGAGCTTGATAATATTCTGAATTCAAAACATGACCGGAAATCCCCTGATTTATCGGAGCACATATCTGGTGGCAAGGGAAAAAAATCTTCACGCTCAGACAAGAATAAAGCAGGTAAAACTGGTTTGTTAAATGAGTCAGACGAACTGTCTGATGAAGATAAACGCAAGCTGCTGGAATTATTTGATGATTAAAAGGCGTGGTTTTATTTAGTATCCTGGTAAACCAATCGCACAGAAGAAAATACAGGAATGGAGATGTAATAATGGAGTTGGCCAGATTATTCAAGCCGTTAATGGAGTTGGAATATCAGATGCACCGGATGTATATGTGGTTCAGTGATATGTTTCAGGAAGATCCGAAGGCATTTTCATTGTTCAGGTTGATGGCACGCGAGGAGTTGCAGCACCGTGAAAGTGTTCAAAACCAGTTTTATATGGTGGTTGACAGATCGAATGAATATCAGGAAATACAAGCAGATATAGATGGAATGACGTATCTTACGAACATCTTGAAGAAGCAAGTTGACAGACGGAATTCAATGACATTGCAGGAGGCGCTGACAACTGCGCTGCAGTTTGAAAAGTCTGCCGCAGAATCTCATTACAGGTATATTATTGCTCGTTCAAATCCGATTCTGAAAGAAATGATTCAGGAACTGGCCAAAGCAGATCAGCAACATGTTCAGCGTCTGGAACAATTTGCAAAATCAAGTTTCAAGGCTTGACTTTAATAGTTTTATTTGATGTAAAGATAATTGAAGCGATAATGCTTCAAGTTTTTTTTTTGTTTAAACCAGTAATTTTTTTACAAGGAGATTTCCATGGCAGGCGATAAATCTTTTAATGCTTTTGAAATGGCTCAGACACAATTTGACAAGGTTGCTGACTATCTTGATTTGGATAGTGCGACACGGGAACTTTTACGAGAGTGTTTTCGGGAATATCATTTTAGTGTTCCGGTAAAAATGGATGACGGTTCGGTCAAGGTTTTTCGGGGATTTCGATGTCAGCACAATGATGCGCTTGGCCCCTGTAAGGGCGGTATACGTTTTCACCCGCAAGAAACAATTGACACGGTTCGCGCGCTGTCAATGTGGATGACCTGGAAAACTGCAGTTGTCAACATTCCATTGGGTGGAGGCAAAGGCGGTATTATTTGTGATCCACACAATCTTAGTGATAATGAACAGGAACGTTTGTGTCGCGGATGGGTCAGACAGTTGGCTAAAAATGTTGGGCCGTTAAACGATGTGCCGGCGCCCGATGTTATGTCAAGCGCCCAGCACATGTTGTGGATGCTTGACGAGTTTGAAACGATTCATGGCGCAAAGTATCCCGGATTTATTACCGGCAAACCGGTTGGCATGGGTGGCTCACTGGGCAGGAAGGAAGCAACCGGATACGGTTTGATCTATACTGTTCGTGAAGCTTTGAAAGAATTGGGTATTCGACCTGAAGACACTGTAGCATCGTTACAGGGGTTCGGTAATGTTGCGCAGTTTGCCATCCGTCTTTATACACAAATGGGTGGAAAAGTCATCTGTGTGTCATGTTGGGATCAGGAAGACCAGTGTTCCTATGCATTCAGAAAATCAAGTGGTATCAACATGGATGAATTGATGAAGATAACCAATCGATTCGGTGGTATTGACAAGGAAAAGGCAGCAGAAATCGGATATGAAGTTCTGCCGGGAGATGCCTGGATAGAGCAGGAAGTTGATATATTGATGCCTTGTGCTTTGGAAAACCAGATCAATGCAGACAATGTAAACAGAATTAAAGACTGCGTAAAGATGATTGCAGAAGGCGCAAATGGACCAACAACTCCGGAAGCCGACAAAGTGATCGAAGAAAAAGGAATATTTGTAGTTCCGGATTTTCTGGCAAATGCAGGCGGCGTCACATGCAGTTACTTTGAACAGGTACAATGTAATATGAATTACTACTGGGAAAAAGATGAAGTTCTCAGCAGACTGGATACAAAAATGACAGCAGCATTTATTGCTGTTAGTGAACTGGCAAAAAAACATAAAATTTACATGCGCGATGCAGCGTATGTTATCGCGATCAATCGTGTTGCCCAGGCGTGCAAGGATCGCGGCTGGGTTTAATGCCTAACTCTCTTTCATGACTGACTCCTCGTCCCGATCGAAATTTCCGGTTTTTGATCGGAGATCTTCCAACGGCAGAAAAACAATAACTGTGATTGGGACGGGGAAAATTGGCGGCAAAGCCGCCGGATTAGTCCTTCTTAACGAAAAAGTTCTTACAAAATTCCCTTCAAAAAAATATAGCAATATCGATGTTCAAATACCCCGGTTCACGGTGCTTGCATCAGACTGCTTTGACGCATTCATGAATCTGAATAATCTTCACGATATCGCCGCCTCTGACATACCTGATGACAGAATGGCACATCATTTCCTGAATACTGAGTTACCCCCTGCATTGTCCGGTGATTTACGATCGCTTCTTGAAAAATTCAGATGTCCCCTGGCTGTCAGATCTTCCAGTCTTCTTGAGGATGCCATGTACGAACCATTTGCAGGTATTTATGCCACTAAGATGATTCCAAACAATCAACCGGATTTGCAAAGCAGATTTCGAAGTTTGTATGAAGCAGTTAAATATGTTTATGCGTCAACATATTTTCGACAGGCTAAAAACTATATCGCTGGTACAAATCACTCCATTCATGATGAAAAAATGTGTGTTATTATACAAGAGGTTATGGGATCACAGCATTATGCACGATATTATCCCAATATATCCGGTGTTGCCAAATCATATAATTTTTATCCTGTTGGAAGAGCAAAGCCGGAACAGGGTGTTGTCAACCTGGCCCTTGGACTTGGAAAAGCTATAGTTGACGGTGGTTTTACATGGTCATACTCCCCGGCATTCCCCAGATCACGACCTCCTTTCTCTGGTCCAGGTGATATGGTTAAATATACGCAAAATAGATTCTGGGCAGTTAATCTGGGAAGACCGACAGAACATGATCCTTTAAAGGAGACTGAATATCTGGTTGAATCGGATTTGAAAACTGCGGACTATGACAATGTTTTAACTCATATCGTTTCAACCTATGATCACCAGTCAGACAGAATGGTGGCTGGGTATGAGGACCACGGCGCTAAAGTTCTTACATTTGCACCGACTCTGGATCTGGAAGTATTCCCGCTCAACCGTTGTCTAAAGGATATAGTACATTTGTGTGAGGATGCGTTGAATGCGAAAGTCGAAATTGAGTTTGCCCTTACGTTTGAGAAAGATTTGCAAACCCCTGTAAACTTTGGTTTGCTTCAGGCACGTCCAATGGTGGTATCAGATGAAATATTGGATGTTACCCTGGAAGAAATGTCATCAACTAATATTTTGGCTGCTTCAAACAGTGTAATGGGTAATGGTACTGTCAAGGGTCTTAAAGATATTGTGTATGTTAAACCGGATATATTCGAATCAAAAAATACTCCTGCCATAGCGCGTGAGCTGGAGCAGATTAACAGGAAGTTTCTTAAAACCGGCCGGAAATATCTGTTAATCGGTTTTGGTCGCTGGGGCAGTTCAGATCACTGGTTGGGTATTCCGGTAAACTGGGGTCAGATTAATCGAGCGCGGGTTATTGTTGAGGCTTCATTGCCGAACATGTATGTTGACCCCAGCCAGGGCAGTCATTTTTTCCACAATCTTTCGTCATTTCAGGTCGCATACTTTACTGTTCGCCACGATGGCAAGTACAAGATAGACTGGAATTGGCTGGAACAGCATGTTCCGAGTGAAGATTTGCAGTTTACCCGGCATATTGAACTGGCCGATGAATTGTCAGTTACAATTGACGGGAGACAAGGCAGGGGAGTGATACGGTATGGATAACAAAAATGGTTCTGTCAAAAGTATTTTTCGTGATTTGCGTGAAAGAACCAAAGAGCTGGACTGTCTGTATAAGATTGAAGCGCTTCTGAATGAGAAGCATACATCGTCTCTGTCAGGTTTATTCAAGAGAGTTATCAAAGTTATACCCGGAGGTTTTCTTTACCCGGATGACTGCTGTGGACGCATAATATACAAGGGTGAGGTTATTAGTTTGAAAGATAACCCCAAAACACCCTGGTGTTTGGAAGCGCCTATATCGATCTACGGTAAAATTCTGGGAAAGATAGAGGTATTTTATAGAAAACGTCATGATGAAATGGGTAGCAACCCGTTTTTAAAACAGGAAAAGCAACTGCTGAAGACAATTGGTGAACGGCTTGCGCATGCGATATTTCAGTTTGAGTATCAGAAGGCATTGACAGAAGCGGAAGCGTTAAATGGTGATGCCAAAAGTGTGATTCGTAAAGAATGGGTTATCATTGTAGACCTTCTGAAAAACACAGATCAAAAGTTGTATTCAAGAATAGCCAGAAAACTGGCGAATTATCTGGTCTGGTCAGGTCATAAAAAAGCGGGTGAGTTAATTCAATCGTTTTCGCGTAATGAAATACTGCTGATACAGGATGCAGACATGAATCAGCCGTTACAAAAGCGAACCCTGACAGGTATGGTTGAAATTGCTGCTACAGTGTTTTCACTGGCAGACGACATTTTGACAGATGATGAAATACTGATATGTGTCAAAAAATGGATTCAGGAAGAAAAAGCTGCTGATATTGTTCAGGTTCTTGGTAAATACGATTCCACAATGAGCGAAATAGTCGAAGCTGTTACCCGATATCATTTTATCAGTTCGAATGATGGCTTCAAGCTTTCGGATCACACCGACATGGGATTGCGTGTTTCAATGATACGCCACTTCTTTTTTGAGCAGCTTGATTTCATAAACATCGCTAAAAATTTTATTGATATTGAAGATTTCTTTGGCCTTGTTCAGAAAATCATATATCCTATGGGGAGTCACGGAAAACTTGGAGGAAAAAGCGCTGGACTGTTTCTGGCATATAACATTCTTGTCAAGTCTGATCAGGCGGAAAAGCTTTACTCAACTTTGAAAATGCCGAAAACATGGTACGTGTCTTCGGATGGGTTGCCGACGTTTATACACTATAATAACCTCGAAGATGTCACCGAACAAAAATACAAGGAAATCGACCAGGTCAGAATGGAATATCCCCAAATCATACAGTTGTTTAAAAACTCATATTTTCCACCGGATATTTTGCGTGGATTATCGCTGGCGCTGGACGATATTGGTGAAAAGCCAATTATTGTCAGAAGCTCAAGTCTGCTTGAAGACAGACTTGGGACATCTTTTTCAGGTAAATACAAAAGTCTGTTTCTTGCAAATCAGGGTTCCAGACAAGAACGTTTGGAAGCTCTTACGGATGCGATCGCTGAAGTATATGCGTCAACATTTGGTCCTGACCCGATTGAATATCGTGCTGAGCGGGGCTTACTGGATTTTTATGAAGAGATGGGAATATTGATTCAGGAGGTTGTTGGTCACAAGGCAGGCCCTTATTTTTTACCCACATATGCTGGTGTTGCTTTCAGCAATAATGAATTCCGCTGGTCACCCAGAATACACAGAAATGACGGTTTAATAAGAATGGTTCCAGGGCTGGGAACTCGGGCAGTTGACAGAACAAGTAGTGATTACCCCGTTTTGATCGCACCAGGCAAACCAGCATTAAAAGTGAATATCACTCCTGATGATACTGCCAGATATGCACCTCAGAAACTGGATGTGATCAACATGAAAACAAATCAATTTGAAACAATTGATATACAAGACTTTATTAAAGAATACGGTCGTGAATTACCGGGAATCAATACGGTAATGTCAACTTATGAACGCAACATGCTTCGGCCGATAACCGCCATGACCGATTTTCAAAAAGAGGATCTCGTTGTATCGTTTGATGGTTTGAGAGAACGTACTAATTTCATAACACTGCTCTACTCGATTTTAAATACCCTTAAAGAAAAAATCGGAACTCCTGTTGACATTGAGTTTGCCTCAGATGGAAAACATTTCTATTTATTGCAGTGCAGACCCCAAAGCTATAGTTCGGGCACAAAAGGGTCGGTGATACCGAAAAATATTCCAACTGATAAAGTCATTTTTTCAGCAAACAAATATGTTACAAATGGGTTGATTCCACCGATATCACACATCGTTTATGTTGATCCCGAAGGATATAACAGCCTTACAACTATTGATGACATGAAAGCTGTTGGAAGGGCAGTCGCCAAACTTAACAAAGTGTTGCCCAAAAGACAGTTCATTCTTATTGGGCCGGGACGTTGGGGTAGCCGTGGAGATATCAAGCTGGGAGTCAGCGTGACATATTCCGATTTTAACAACACGGCCGCTTTGATTGAAGTTGCATTGAAAAAAGGAAAATATGTTCCGGAACTGTCATTCGGGACCCATTTCTTTCAGGATCTTGTCGAAGCAAACATTCGCTATCTACCTTTGTATCCGGACGATGAGGGAGTTGATTTCAATTGGTCATTTCTTAAAAATTCCAAAAACATCTTGAAGGATATTGTTCCTGAATATGAGTATCTGAGTCACACATTGAGAATTATTGATGTCCCGGCAAGTACCCAGGGACAATTTTTACGAATTTTGACGAATGCGGATCAGGATCAGGCAGTTGGGTTTTTGGGAACCGGAGTTGAATCGGGAGATCACATTGATGAGGAAACGGATATATTGGACAGTCCACTTGAGGATCACTGGCGCTGGCGTATGAGTATGGCCCTTAAAATAGCAAGACAGTCAGCGGAAAAAACAAAAGGGATTGAGGCAGTTTATATATTTGGTAGCACTAAAAATCGAACTGCAGTACCATCGAGTGATATCAATTTGCTGATCCATTTTCGAGGAGATCCAATACAGCGTCGTGAACTGGAGTTATGGCTTGATGGATGGAGTCTGTGCCTGGCCGAGATTAATTATTTAAGGACGGGTATAAAAAAACCGGAAGGATTGCTTGACGTCCATATTATTTCGGATCAGGATATTGCCAAGGGCAACAGTTATGCTATGAAAATCGATGCAGTAACGGATCCGGCAGAAAAACTTTCCTTAAACTAAATCCTCGATTTAAAACCAAAACATGGTTAATCGGCTTGAATCTTGCTAACTAAAATAACGCAACGCTCTCTTTTTCAAAGAAAGGAATGTTAATATGATAAAACGCAGTATGCAGATAATGCTGATCAGCTTATTGATTGTTAATGTTGTTGGTCTGAAAGGATATGCAAGTGACAATTGGATTCAGCGCTTGTCAGAACAGGAATTCATGGATTTGCAAACGTATTATATGCTTGATCCCGAATTGATTCAGGAGCCGCCTGTTACATCCGGTCGTGAATTTCCAGAAGTTTTTGACTGGCGTGAAATGAATGGTGTTACTCATGTAAAAAACCAGGGACAGTGCGGAAGTTGCTGGGCATTTGCAGCGCTCGCTGTGCTTGAATCACAATTACTGATTCATACCGGGATTGAGTACAACCTGTCCGAACAGCATCTTGTTGATTGTGAACCGTTCAGTTGGGGATGCAGAGGTGGCAATATGGAAAGTGCATGGATGTATCTGGAATGGGAACCGGCCAGACTGGAATCGGATTATCCATATGAAGCTTCTGATGAAGAGTGCAGAGCTGCTTTGTATCCGGCTTACATTAGAACGACCGGTTACGATGCGTATGCCGGATCAGTGGAAGCCATTAAGGAAGCATTGATGAATTATGGGCCGCTTGCCACGTCCATGGGCGCAAATAATGAATTCCAGAATTATTCCGGCGGTTGTTACGCTGATGACGCTAATACACCAGTCAATCATGGCGTTGTTATAGTGGGCTGGGATGATACCGTCTGTGACGGTGGCTCATGGATTGTAAAGAATTCATGGGGAACTCAATGGGGTGAAAATGGATATTTTTACATCAGACGCGGTGACTTGAGGTTGGGAAACTACTTCAGCATGGTATATTTCGAGGTGTTACCGGCAGTGAGTTTTGATGTCAATGATTTTGCTACTGATGTGGAATATCCGCAGGCAGGTCAAGTTGTGAAGGCCGGTTTTGTAGTTGAAAACACCGGATTTGATCCCGCAACAGATTCGGTTGCCAGAATTTCAACTGAGTCCTCTGCCATTACGTTTGTTACTGATGAATTTTCTTTGCCAGAATTGTCTTATGGCGAATATTATGATGCTTCAAATGCATTTACTTTTGAAATAGCGCCTGATGCTGAGCCCGGAGAACTGGTTGAATTTACAATTTCTGTGGAAGCCGTTAATGGTATGAGTGAAAAAACGGTATACATGCTTACCGGACCGGTGTTTCCGGTTTATTATAATGACTTTGAAGGTGATTCGGATGAGGGGTGGACCACATGGTCAAACCGCAGAGACCATTGGACGCGAGGTATGCACGGAGACGATTCTGATCCGTTCTTTGATCCGATGAAACCGTATTCAGGGACGCATATGTGGGGACAACGGTTGATATCAACTGGAACGTATCCGTCAAATCATTCCACATATTTGCTGTCTCCTTTATTTGATGTGTCCGATTATGATCAGCTTTATTTACGATTCAAACGATGGCTTACCGTTGAAAAAGGAATATATGATCAGGCTACAATTCTGGTCAATGACCGAATTGCATGGGAAAATCCCCCAAATAACTATTTGCTCGATTCGGCATGGCAGGATATTTATCTGGATTTGTCCGAGTTTATCGGCAATGACGATTATTTACAGATAGCATTCACGCTGGACAGCGATGTGGCGCTTGAATTCGGCGGCTGGAACATTGATGATCTTGAAATACTGACTCCCGTCAATGACACCTTTAAACAGAATACTGACGGACGCCTTGATGTTTATCTGGGTATGCCGCTGCTGGAATTGGCAGCTGGACAACAGTTTTTGCTGTATTCTGAACTTCGTAATCATGGATTGGCTAAAAACATAGTTGAGTACATTGCATTGGAAGTGTTGGGCGAATTCTGGTTTTGGCCTGAATGGACTCATGCAATTTCGTCCCGTTCACGTGCAATTCCAGCCGACTCCTTTCAAGTTGAAACAATTCTGACATTCGAATGGCCGGTAACAGATGATCCGTTTGATGGTGTGCGTTTCTGGAGCGCTATCCTGGAACAGCAAACAGGCGGTGTTTTTGATTATACATTCATTGAGTGGGGCTGGTCCTGATTAAGTTTTAACAGAATGATTTTCTTTGTATTTTGCTAAACAGAAACCAAGGATTTATGAGGGCTGAAAGACTTCCATCCTGGTTCAAGGTGCCGCTTGGCAGTGGCGAACGTTATCAATCTGTACGCCGGGTCCTGGCATCTCAATGCCTTCATACCGTATGCAGCAGCGCAAAATGTCCTAACACGGGTGAATGCTGGAACTCAGGAACAGCGACATTCATGATTATGGGTGATGTTTGTACCAGAAATTGCGGTTTTTGTGCCGTGAAACATGGAAAACCTGACACTATAGACGCAACAGAACCCAGGCGAATCAGGTATGCAGCCGAAGCTTTGAATCTTGACTATGTCGTTGTGACCAGCGTTACACGCGATGACATTGATGATGGTGGCGCCTCAATTTTTGCCGATGTTATCAACGAACTGAAAAAAAGCTCTAATTCAATAAAAATTGAAGTGCTTATACCGGATTTTCACGGTAATCAGTCTGCAATTCAAAAAGTGATTAATGCACAACCGGATGTATTGAATCATAATATTGAAACAGTCCCTGAATTGTATCCTGTTGCAAGATCACAAGCTGATTACAACCGGTCCCTGGATTTGCTTAAACGTGCTTCGGATCAACTGGGTCGATTGTGTACTAAAAGCGGAATTATGATTGGTATGGGTGAAACAAGACGACAATTGGCGCGTGTCTTTGAGGATTTGGTTAAAGCCGGGACAGGCCGTTTAACAATTGGGCAGTATCTTCAGCCGACGAAAAATCATTTACCGGTGCAGCGTTTTGTGACACCGGAAGAATTTGATCAGATAAAAAAAGAAGCGTTGGCTACCGGGTTTGATTTCGTGGTATCCGGTCCGCTTGTAAGATCCTCATATCATGCATCAAAACAGACTCATTAAAGCTATTGAATATCCAGTTTGAGCACCTGCCCATGGATGTTCAATCCGGCATAGAGTCTTAAAGTCGGATCATTTACTGGAAACAGACGGTGAACAATTATCAAAGCATTTTCAAGTGGCAATCCTTTATTGATGGGATACCAGTTTTGCCCCAAATTGTCGGATCTGTATACTCCATCAATGACTGTGCCTGCAAACATGACTTCTGGATTTGCCGGATGCCATGTAATACAACGTGGCTGTGCATCAGCGTGAAATCCATCACGGATTTCATACCATGAAACACCGCCGTCTTTTGTCATATACAAATAAGCATCGCCCATATCATCCCTCAGAATGCATGTGAATACGTTTTCTTTGTTGGGGTGAGCTGTGACTTCCACAACAAAATACTGGTCAGATAATAATCTGGGAGTTATCGACACCCAATTTTCACCTTGATCCATACTCTTCCATAAACCGGTTCGTACACCCACAAGAATATGATTGGAATTTCCTGAATTGACGGCCAGACTCTGTATTCCGGGATCAGCCGTTGGTGTTTGGGGCTGACGCCATGTTTCTCCACCGTCGTCAGTCAGAAAAAGACCGTCATTTACTGTGCCCAAAAGCATTGAAGCAGGATTGTCATCCGGCAACACAAAACAACGGGGGTCAATATCATCGGGAAGGGGGATTACATCGTCAAATGTTTTGCCACTGTCATGACTCGCCAAAATTGTACCCTTGTTATCAATTCCTGCAAAAAATGAAACAAAAATAGCTTCGCCGGCTGACGCTATCCACGAAACTTGCTGATTTACGGGAGTATCATCCGTAATAATCGCCCACGTCTTTTCAATTGGATTATAAACCGACAATCCAGGTAAATCTCTGCGTGGAAAACCACCGGCTAATAGAGCATTGGTTTCAGGAATTAGATAGAGATATCGTATTTCTTCAAGTCCACTTTCTGCAAGAGGCATCCATTCTGTTGTCATTTCCGGATAAGAAGGAGTTGGTTCGCAGGCATACAGAAACACCAAAAACAGACAGACAAGAAATAAACTCAAAAATATCTTCATATGATTCTCCCGGTGAAAGAGTAGCAACTGCCATGGAAAACAGTGTACTAAAAACATTCGAATAATAGAACGATTGCTTAAAAACATCAAGGTCGATAATTACGCGGGATACTGAAGCGTTATCGGTATTAAAATTGCATCAATTGAATATGGTGTTATGCAGCTGATTGCAGGTAAACAACAAAAATGAATCTTTTTTGTAGAAGGAAGGAGTTTTCAATGCTAAAAAAGACGGTTTTACTAGTGATACTTATGTTGATTTTTGTTACATCGGGTATGCATTCTGAGCAACTGACTGATCAGTATTTCCGGGTTCGGATTTCTTTTGACAACAGAGCGTCTTTTCGGAGTGCGCTAAAGGATTTCAACGAAGCCGGGCTGGATATTCCCGGTGTTGATCTGCATGAGTTAAAAATAGATCTGATTATCCACAGGGACAAATTTCCGTATATTGATAAGACGTATCCGGTTGAGGTGATTCAATTTCCCGGACAAGAGATACGGGTTGATCCGGAATATCTTGAACCTCATGAAACAGAAGCAATCATGCAAATGTACGCCTCGATTTTTCCTGATATTACAAAGCTGGTGCCAGTAGGTGATACGGAAAAAGGCCGGACCATATATGCGATGAAAATTTCCAAAGATGCGGATCAGGATCTGGACAAGTTGACGGTGTTTTTTAATGGTCAGCAGCACGCCCGTGAAGTGATGAGCGGTGAAGTTGTTATGGATATTCTGGAATACCTGCTGAACAATTATGGTGAGGACCCACAGGTCACCCACTGGGTTGATTCGTATGAAATATGGGTGATGCCTCAAGCAAACCTGGATGGAATTAACTATGTGTTCAACAACTTCAATATGTGGCGCAAGGATCGTCATCCGCCTCCTCCGGGTTCGTCAAGTTACGGGATTGATCCCAACCGAAATTTTCCTGCTTTTTGGGGATCATGCAACGGAAGTTCCGGAAGCCCGTCAAACGATACTTACCGTGGCGAGTTTCCAGGGCAGTCCTATACGGTCAGTCATATAATGAGTCTGGCTGAAGAGATCAGGCCGGTGTTCAGCATTTCCTATCATTCGTTTTCCGAACTTGTGATATATCCGTATGGATGTCAGGGGTCAGTAACACCTGATCATCAGGCAATGGCCGCTATTGGTCAGGAAATGGCTGCTTTGATCGAACGTGACAATGGCACAATGGGATATGCACCCGGAACCTGCTGGGAACTCCTTTATGCGGTCGATGGCGGTGATATAGACTGGTATTATGCCGAATTGGGCACGTTTCCCTATGTCGTAGAATTGAATTCCAGCGCTCAGGGATTTTTGCCGGGTTATCATCAATGGCGAGATATTACAGTTGAACGGAATCGTCCTGGATGGCAATATCTGCTGAATCGTCTTGAAGGACCCATGATAACGGGCCATATCGTAGATGCATGCACTGGTGAACCGATTGAAGGAGCGGATTTCAGTCTTCTGGAAGTTCCGTTGACCGCTGATGAGTCACCAAGAATAACAGACTTATTCGGTAGATACTGGTATCCGGTGCTTCCCGGGAATTACAATGTGATTGCCTCGGCCGATGGCTACGGTACTACAGTTGTGCCAATATCAGTTGGCTCAGAGCGGGTTGAACAGACAATATGGATTGTTCCACAGGGAAGTTATGGTGTGTTTCCGGGAAGTTTGACAGTACATGACTGGGAAGGTGAAACGAAAAATGTGATTGGAATTGGTGAGTATGCCAATCTTGAGCTGGAAGCAATGTCGGTTGGAGCGACAACAAATGTAACAGCAACCCTGACCAGTTCAGATCCACATCTTGTTGTTCTGAACGGCTTTGCTGAAATAGGTGATATTCCTGACGGTGGTACCGGTACAACAAACATACCTCATTTTGAAATACAGGCATCTCCTGCAGCGCCAGAAGGACATCTGGCGGAACTGACTGTCGTATTCAGTGCGGATCAATCATTGTGCGCACCTGAACACACAGTGTTTTTAGAAATTTCAAACTTTGTTTATCAGTGTCCTTACTATAATGAAGATTTGGAAACCGATCCGGGGTACACAATTGACAATTCCGGCCAAAGGGGATGGGAGTTTGGTCTACCAACGGTAGGTCCTCCGGGAGCATATATTGGACAGAATGTGTATGCCACAAACCTGACCGGGAATTATGCAAACAGTTCACATTATCGATTGACGTCCACTCCATTTGATTGCTCCAATTTGTATGATGCAGAGCTTCGATTTTTCAGATATCTGAAAAATGAAGTCAATTATGATACAGCCTATGTAAAAGTCTCCAATAACAATCAGGACTGGACGGTTATCTGGTCAGGATATGCTCAGGACAATGACTGGACGGAACAGGTGTTTGATATTTCAGAAATAGCCGATGGTCAGCCCGAAGTTTATGTTCGATGGCGCTTGAGTTCTGATTGGACAATAAATGATCATGGTTTTTACATAGATGCTATTTCGATTTGCGGTAAGACCATGCCAGAAACATCGCCGACTCCGATGCCGACATGGACACCGGGACAGGATTGTATCAATAATGGCGATGTTAATATGGATGGCGCCATTACTGCCGCTGATGCACAACTGGCATTTCAGATTGCGCTGGGACTTTACAATCCAACATTTGAGGAAGAATGCCGGGCGGATTGCAATGGTGATGGGGTTGTGACAGCGGCCGATGCTCAGGAAATTTTTCTGACAGCGCTGGGATCCTTTTCATGTGCTGATCCACTATAGTTAATGTAACCAGCTTTTTTTGGAAAAGACATATTGGAGTTTGTTCACCAATTAATATGAGCGCCTGTCTGACTGATTTTTGAAGTTTGGTGAGGTTTTTTAAAAAAAAAGAAATGTCGCGGAACAATTTGGGAACTCATCGGTTTATATGGGCAGAAGAGGGAGAGGCCCTCATAATTTTTAACCAATCTTTTATAAGGAGTTTCAAAATGAAAAAATGTTTTTTGGCTTTAGCAATGGTCGCAACTCTCGGTTTAGTGGCTAATGTTGCTTTGACGCAGGACGATACTGTGTACTTCCCATTCTGGCAGGATGGATTTGGTTTGAGCACATTCTTCTCAATTGCAAACACCCATCCTGATAATCCTGTTGAAATAACGATTAACTATATGGACACTGATGGTAACATGATCATTTCAACCACAGCTACCGTCGAACCAGGTGATGGTTGGTTCCCGGATACATTAGAGTCTTGGTTCCAGGACGAAGTTCCGTTCAGCGAATTCGGTTATTATGGATTCGGAAACATTGAGCTGGATTGGATGGGAGAAACACCCGAGAATGCAGTTTATCTCTGGGGTTGTATTTATGTCTTCCTCACAGCTCCCTACGGT
>PWNJ01000135.1 GCA_003558985.1 candidate division CSSED10-310 bacterium | reverse complement strand
AGGAAAAAAGCTTGATGAGCTGAACCAGGGCCCCGGTATTTTGCGTTCTGCATGGAATCAAAAGGTGCCGGTTTTTATCCCGGCTTTTACCGACAGTGAAATAGGGCTGGATTTGTCATTATGGGCCATGCGAGGTCAACTGGATACGGTCAAAGATAAAAGTGATCCGGAACAACTATTCCGGGCGACACCAAACTTTAATCCGTTTCTGGACCTCCAGGAATATGCCCGGTTAGGCGGTAAAGCGAAAAAGCTGGGAATCTTTACTATCGGTGGCGGAGTCCCACGAAACTGGGCTCAGCAATTGGCGCCATATTGCGATATTACGTATTCGCGACTGGGAATTGAACAGTCAGAGCCACGATTTCAATATGGCGTCCGAATTTGTCCTGAACCGGTACATTGGGGCGGATTATCCGGGTGTACTTACAAGGAAGGTGTCAGTTGGGGCAAATTTGTACCTCCCAAAGAAGGGGGACGTTTTGCTGAAGTATATGCCGATGCAACAGCCGTGCTGCCGTTATTGATGAAAGCTGTTTTTGAAGAAATGGATTCCTGATATGACATTGCTTCGGTCACTGCCATCCGATAAAAATTTTCTTGAACTGGATGATTGTGATTCCGGCTTGAATGCACATGTTGTTATTTTGTCTGTTCCGTTTGAAAAAACGACTACTTACGGGAAGGGAGCGGCAGAAGGCCCAACGGCTATATTGAATGCCTCCCGGCAGGTAGAGTTATATGATTGTGTAACCGAATGCGAAACTTACAGAAACATAGGCGGTATTGCTACGATGGAGCCGATTATCTGTGCTGACCCGGTAAAACTCTGTAATATTCTTGAAAGAGAAACGAAACATCAGCTTGAAAACAACCGTTTGGTTGTAACACTGGGCGGTGAACATACCTCGATAGTCGGAGCTGTTAAAGCATATAGCAAACACTGTTCTGAACTTACGGTTCTGCAATTGGATGCGCATTCCGATTTGCGCAATGAATATTTGGGAAATCCATGGAATCACGCCTGCGCAGCACACCGTATATTTGATTTTCACACCAATATGGTACAGGTGGCAATCAGAAGCCAGGAAAAGGAAGAGCGTTTATTTGCCAAGAAACACAAAATACCGATTTTTTACGCAAATAATATTCAAAAAGCCGACTATTTAAATCACGACTGGATTGATGATGTTATCAGCCAATGTAAATCAAATGTGTACATTACATTTGACTGCGATGCATTTGATCCGTCACTGATTCCTGCAACAGGAACTCCGGAACCCGGCGGATTGTCGTGGCTTCAGGTTAATCGGCTGATCGAAAAACTGGCAGTTGAACGACATATCGTTGGATTCGATGTGTGCGAACTGGCTCCAATCAAGGATTTACACCATCCACAGTTTGTTATTGCAAAACTGATATACCGAATCCTGGGTTATATTTCCAAAAATAGATAAAACTCAGCTATCTGATGGGGATTTGGTTTTCAAACGTTCCTTATACTCATCGCTGTTTTTTATCGCTTCTGCGACTGCTTCTCGACTGATACCCTTTTTAAGCATCCCCATGTAAAAAAGTTCTCCTTCGGGATCCACTTCCCGGGCTAAAAGTGTGCGATAAAGCTGATGCAAAAACTCTTTGTCAGGCAGATAATAAAATGGTTCAACATAAACATGGCGGATTTTTTTACAATGACCCCTGAAAAGCCAGTCATGAACCGTTTGCAGTTCAACAAGCTCAAAACCGCTGTTGCCGAATACTGTTTCCAGAACAATGTCTGTAAAGGCATAATGATGATAATCTCCATCGTATGTCTGTGTTCCGAAAAGGCATTGAAGCAACGTGTTGTGGGTGTCATATAACCTGTTTTCGGGTTTGTTCAGAAGGCTCAGCAAACCGGTTGCCGATGGAACCTGAAAATCCAGTGTGCCATGGAGTTGCAGCACCCGATTCCACTCTTTCAATGTGTTTAGAATTTTGGGTCGTTCAATATGTTCAAGAATATCGTATGCGTGTATATGAGCAAAATAGCCGGTCGGCAAAACCCGCAAATCAGACACATCACAGATAAGGTCCGGTTTATGGAAATCATTCAGATCAACATTCAGACAATCAGACCGTTTATCAAGACCGCATCCAAGATTCAGTTTAAGCGGAAACTGTGCGGGTTCAGACCTGTCGGGTTGATTTGTTTTCATCAACTTTTTTTTCAGAAAATCGAAAACGCTCATTTATCAATCCGTTGTATTCCGATAGCAAACAGGCAATCCAACATCACAACCTGAATCAATGATCGTAATCGTGATCGGATCCAATATCAAGACTGGTTTGAGGATATCTGTTATTACCAGCAGCATGTGTTAAACCAGAGTTATCAGCTAAATGTTTTCGAAAAAAAATCTCGAAAATCCCGCTGACGGGGAATAAAAAAAGCATCCGTTGAAACGGATGCTTTAGAATCAATCAAATAGAATAAAGCTCAGACAACGCCCTGATCGATCATGGCATCGGCAACTTTCAGGAAGCCGGCAATATTGGCGCCAACGACATAATTGCCTTCCACGCCGAATTCTTTACCAGCTTCAACGCATGATTTATGAATGTTTTTCATAATTCTTTGAAGTTTGCTGTCAACTTCTTCCCGGGGCCACGAAATACGCATACTGTTCTGACTCATTTCAAGACCTGAGGTAGCGACACCACCGGCATTTGCTGCTTTTCCGGGGCCGTAAAGAATTTTGTTGTCAAGGAAGATATCCACCCCGTCAAGGGTTGTCGGCATATTAGCGCCTTCGGATACACAGAATACGCCATTATTGATAAGATTTTGTGCATCATTGCCGTTGATCTCATTTTGAGTGGCGCTTGGAAATGCGACATCAGCCTTGTGGTTCCACAAAGGATTGTAGTCCAGATTGGGATCAAAAGGCGTGTAAACAGCATTCGGATACTTGTCTGCATATTCCTTGATTCGACCACGCTGAACATTTTTCAGTTCCATGACATAGGCCAGTTTTTCGCGATCAATGCCCTCCTCGTCGTAAATATATCCGGAAGAATCCGACAGAGTCACGACTTTGCCGCCCAGATCCAGAACTTTTTCTGTGCAATACTGAGCCACATTTCCTGAACCGGATACCAGACATGTCAGACCGTTGATGGACTTTCCGCGTGTTTTGAGCATTTCTTCAGCAAAATATACTTCTCCGTAGCCGGTGGCTTCCGGACGAATCAGGCTGCCGCCCCATTTCAATCCTTTACCGGTAAAAACACCGGTGAAGTTGTTTTGAAGCTTTTTATACATGCCGAACATATAACCGACTTCACGACCGCCAACACCGATATCACCAGCCGGAATATCTGTTTCAGACCCGATATGCCGGAACAGTTCACACATCAGACTGTGACAAAAACGCATTACTTCACTGTCACTTTTACCTTTGGGATCGAAATCAGAACCACCTTTGCCGCCACCCATCGGCAAGGTTGTCAAACTGTTTTTGAAAACCTGTTCAAACGCCAAAAACTTTAAAATACTTAAATTAACACTGGTGTGAAATCTCATACCGCCTTTATACGGTCCGATAGCGCTGTTCATCTGGATACGAAAACCTCGATTGATGTGCACTTCCCCGCTATCATCTTCCCACGGTATTCGAAACATAATCACTCGTTCCGGTTCCGCGATACGTTCCAAAACCTTGAACTTTCTGTAACGGGGTCGTTTCTCCAGAACCACAGCCAAAGAATCAAAAACCTCCTTGACGGCCTGATGAAACTCCGGTTGTCCGGGATCCCGGGAAACAACATTTTGATAAATCTCTTGAATCATGCCTTAACTCCTTTCAGATAAATGGTTGTGACATACCCTGACTCAGTATGTCCTGAGGAGGCGATTGTAGCTGTGTGAAAAATCATGGTCAACAGTAAGACAGGATTTTTCTTTTGCACCAAAAATAACTGGCTGATACTCCTGATAACTTTGGCTGTTGTGTTACATGTTCTGATTATGTATTCTTTGAAGGAGGTCAAAATGTGATGAGCAGATCGTTAACCAGGAAAAATCCGCTTGTTTATTTTCTTTGCAAAGGGAATGACATATTTTTCAACTATGCTGATATTCTTAAGAATAACGGTTATGAGGTACATATTTTTGACAACCATAAATCAGCAATTGAATGCTGTGAAGAATCCGATTTGCCTGATCTGATGGTCACATCAGTTTTCAAAACCTCTTTGCACACATGGGAATATTTGAATTTACTGGATTTGTTATCACAAAGAAAAAATGTTCGTGTCCCGATTGTTATTCTGACAAATAATATTATGGACGTTGATCTATTTGTCGAAGTGACAGGTTTAAACTCAGACAACTTTTTTGCCTTGCCAGCAGACAAAAATAGTTTTTTGGACAAAGTAAGAAATATAAGAAAGCTGAAAGACCCATCGGAAAATAATACAGTCGTTCTATATGCCGCTGAAAACACACAGTATCAAAAGTTCAAAATAGCGCTTAAAAATGCAGGATTTCAATTAATTCACCCTAAAAATACCAACTGTTTTGCTGACCAGACGTTACCGGAAACAATCCGATTTGTCGTATTTGTCATGAACCAACTGAATTCGGAAAACATGGCAACAATGCAAACTATTTTGCAAACATATCCGGAAGCGCCTCTGATTGTAGCGGGAAATGACCTTTCATCAAGTCAGGCAATCGAGTTGACCAGTTCAGGTGTTGCGAGGGTGTTTGATGGAACTGTTAAACCGGAAACATTTTTGCACCATTGTTTGAAAATTAAAACACGAAGTGTGTTTCAAAAATGGAAATATCAGTCTGACCTGCATAAACTGGAGCTTGAGAAAAAATCGGCATTGTTCCAGCGCGTCGTGGAAAGTCAGAAAGACGTAATATGCAAGTGGTATCAAGACCATGCATTGTCTTTTGTTAATGACGCTTTTTGCAAAAGTATGAATTCAAACAGGAAAGATGTAATAGGCAAGAAAATATCTGACTTTATTGTTCCGGATGGCGGCAGAACAATTGATAAGATAACTTTGGATACCATAAACACAGGAGCTGTACAGACATTTGAACACGGTTATATCGACTCTTTTGATAATGTGCGCTGGTATCACTGGACGTGTTCGCCTGTGTTTCCCGAGCATGGAAACAGGGCAGAAATACTTGCTGTGGGGCGTAATGTCAGCGACATGAAAAAACTGGAAATATCTATTGCTGACAGTAACGCCGAAATGGAAATTCTTCTGGATACGGTTCCCAATCAAATTTGGTATTTATCTGACGCGGATACGTATCGTGCCGCGAACAAGGCGCATGCAACATTTATCGGGAAATCAATGGAGGAATTGAAAAATTGCCCGATAGACAAGGTATACTCACCCAACGATATCGACCGAATTAGAAACGTGAGTCTTCAGGTGTTGAAAACACGAAATCAGGTGTCAGACGAATGCAGTGTTGTTTCAGGCAAGGGTGAAAAACGAACATTGCACATTACTCAGACTCCCAGTTTGGATGAAAAGGGCAGAGTTCGTTTCATAATATGTTCTGCCACTGATGTTACAGATGAAATAGATCAGGGATACAGATTGGCGCTTCGGGCTGAATTTGAACACCTGACCAGTGAACTGATATCCGAATTTGTACAGCCGGACATAACAGAGATAGATCAGTGTATTCAGAAAGGTTTGGAAAAAATAGCCCAGTTTTGGGGAGTAAACCGGGCCTATATAGTTCTGACAGAAAATGTGGATGATAATGATTCACCGGATTATTGCTGGACAGATAAAAATCATGATGCGTTTACCGGAACTGTGAATAAAAATCATTCATTCTTTATGAAGCAAATTGAAAACCTTGAAATGATCTGTGTTTCTGACACGGAAGACATAAACAGTGATGCAACGAAAGAGAAGCAATATTTTCAAAACAACCGTTTGAAATCCCTGTTAATTGTGCCGATAGAAGGCAATCGAATGTTGATGGGGTATATCGTTCTGGAATCAATTGATTCAAAACCTGTGTGGGAAACAGACACTCAAGTGCTTTTAAAAGTATATGGTGAAGCGCTTTTAAATGCGCTGCAAAAAGCCCGTGTAAACCAGTTTATTAAATCCGAGCGTGATTTTGGTTTGAGGTTAAATTTTGCTGACTCACTGGATACCTGGCTGAATATTTGTATGGAATATATGATGGATATTTCAGAATCGGATGTGTGTGGAATATACCTGGAAGATGACATTGACGGTTCGATGAAGTTGGCGGTGTACAGAAATCTGTCAGAACGAATTCTTGAAATTGTGAATGTATTCGTTCCTGATTCATATCAATATAAAATGATAAAAAAAGGTGTGCCTTATTATGTGTCGCATGAAGAGCTTCAGGTTTCTAGTAGAAACTATCTTGCTGAAGAGGGATTCAAATCATTTGCTATATTGCCGGTACGATTCAGAGAAGACGTAATTGCATGCGTCAATGTTGCGTCCAAAAAGAGAACGACCGTCCCGGGATTTACCAGATCCGCGCTGGAAACGGTTGTTTCGCGTCTGGGTCCGTTGATTGCCAAAGCCAGGACTGATGAGGCGATTCGACGAAACTGGGAAAACCTGAATATATTATTCAACTCAATAAAAGATTATCTGGTGGTTACCAATAGCGCCGGAAAAATTCTTCATATAAACGAGGTGTGCCTGAATGATCTTGGGTATCGGGCAGATGACTTGAAAGACAGGTTGTTTCTGGACCTGTATGACTCTGAAATACGACAAGATTTATCATCCTGGCTGATATCGGATTTGAATGAACAAGGGTTTAGTGGTGAGGGAATCCTGCTGGCGGCTGATGATCGGCAAATACCGGTGGATATTCGAATAGTAAAAGGTGAATGGCAGAATATACCAGTATTGTACGTTTTCAACCACGATTTAACTCAGATAAAAATAGCGGAAAAACACAAGATCAAACAAGAGCGCGAAATGCTTCAGGCACAAAAAATGGAAAGTTTGAGTCGTATGGCCGGTGCAATTGCTCACCATTTCAATAACTTGCTGATGGGAGTTGTGGGCAACCTGGAACTGGCGCGCATGCTTGTGGATCAAAACTCCCGTGTTACCGAGAAAATAAATCAGGCCGAAAAAGCTTCGCAGAGGGCAATAGACCTGGGTAAATTAATGCTGATGTATGTTGGTCAAATGGGTACTGACAAGGTTATTTGCAATCTTGCTGATATTGTTAAAAAAACGTTGCCTTTGCTGCAGGCATCAGCTCCGTCAGGTGTTCACTTTGAAACGGAGCTTGACGAAAAATTACCACCCATACAAGCTGATGTCGGCAGCGTGCAACATATATTAATGAATCTGGCCAGCAATTCATGGGAAAGTTTCAGCGATGGAAAAGGATTGATCCACATAGAATTGACGATGGCAAATGTTCCCGAAACATTTAATGAATCATTTGTTGAAAACGAATCTTTGCCCGAAGGGGATTATATTTGTCTGAATTTTACTGATAACGGTTCGGGTATGGATGAACAAACCAAAGAGCAAATGTTTGATCCTTTCTTTACTACAAAGTTTCCGGGCAGAGGTCTGGGATTGTCTGCCGTACTTGGTATTGTTCGGTCTCATCAGGGAGGTATAGCTGTATTTTCAGAAAAAGACATCTCCACCAGAATTTCCATTTTATTTCCACCATTAAAAAAGGAAACAGAACAGGTATTTATCATTCCGGAAAACGAAGAAACCGTATCTGTAGAGCAAAAACCGGTAATCTTGCTGATTGATGATGAAAACGATGTTCGGGAAGTGGCGAAACAAATGCTGGAAAACCTGGGATGTATTATTATCCAGGCATCTAATGGACACGATGCAATAGAAATAATGAAAAAACAAACGAAAACAGTAAATGGCATTGTTTGTGATATTAAAATGCCCGGTTTCGATGGCTGGAAAACGATGAATGAGCTTCGAAATATTTGTCCGAAGACCCCAATAGCGCTGGTGACCGGTTTCGGTTTGACTGTCGAAGACATTCAAAAAAAATCACAGCCGGATCTTCTTATCCAAAAACCATACAAGTTCCAAAATCTGCTGACCTTTTTGAAAACCCTGAAGTAATTCTGTTTACATTTTTGTAATTTGCTAATACAAATCTGCGGGTGTCTTTTTATAGACCACGGACCGGGTAACAATATGTCTGAAGATTTGATTGGTAAATCACTTGCGTTAAGTTGTGCTTTTATTTGGGCATTTGCCGTCATGTTCTTCAAGCGAAGCGGTGAAACAATGACCCCGCTGGCCCTGAATTTGTTCAAATCCACAGCCGCTGGACTTGTTATGATACCGCTTTGGTATTTAATCGATACTCCAATGATTCCCAATACCATCACGTTAAAAGATATGGTTTTTCTGGCTTTGAGTGGCATAGCTGGTATTACGATTGCCGACACACTGTTTTTTATCTGTTTAAACAAGTTGGGAGCAGGTTATTATGCAATTGTAGATTGTTGTTACAGCCCCAGTATGATTTTTTATTCATGGCTGCTTTTGGGCGAACCCCTTAAACATGTTCATTGGGTCGGAGCAACTCTGGTGGTTACCGGTGTTCTTGTCATTACTTCTGAAAAAAACTTTCAAAAAAATCTGGGATGGAAAAAAATACTGATCGGAGCATCTGCTGGTGTGAGCGCTGTTACATTGATGGTGTTAAGTATTGTTGCTATTAAGCCCATTCTGGATGAACATTCAGCCATAATGGTAACCCAGTGCAGAATGATACCGGCAGCAATCGCATTGCATGTAATATGTATTTTCCACAAAAAACGTGGCTATATATATCGCGAAATACTCAAACCGGCAGCATTCAAAATGGCTTTACCCGGAGCAATACTGGGAAATGTTGTGTCGATGCTGGCCTGGATGGCGGCGTTTAAATACACGAATATGGGATCTGCATCAGTTCTGAATCAAATGAACGTCATTTTTGTTGTTGTCCTGGCTCGACTCATTTTAAAAGAACCGCTGACTTACCGTCGTTTATTGGCTACAATGCTTGGATTTAGTGGAGCCATTGTTGTTTTGACAGGAGGCGGCTGACTATAAACACCTCAATGCCAAATCGCACCCAAACCAGGTGAATGCAACCTAAAATAAGAGTCTGGTATAATTTGCACTCGAACAGAAGTTTTAGTTACAATTGGATTGGATTAGGGAGTTCTAATTTTGGACAGTCTTTTACACTTGATGAAACGTAATCGCGGAAACCGGAATTTTTCTGACCGATCTGTCAGTAAAGTTGTTCTGGATAAAATTCTGGAAGCCGGTGTTTCGGCGCCATCGGGTGTTGTTGACAGCGTTCATATTTTAGTCGTTGATCAGATTGAAAAACGACAAAGTATTCATCGTATTTGTTTTGAAACAGAACGCATATGGTTATCAGGTCAACCGGCAAGTGTACGCGAACGAATTATGAAATCACCGGATTTTGATCCAACGCTGGAATACCTTTTGAAAGCCCCTGTTCTACTTGTTGTCAGCACTCGCCCAAACGATCCGGAATCTCCCCATGCTGTTGAGTGCGCTTTCATTGCCCTGGGATATATGCTGGTGATGGCAAACGGACTTGGTCTTATTACAGCGCCATATGCTCCCAGTATCATGGACGATTCCGATGAAAAGCAACTTAATGCCATCATGAAACTTCCTCCGGGTGAAAGCATTCAGGCTTTGTTGCCTGTCGGGTACCCGGAAAAACCAGTAAAACCAATCGCCAGACACACATACAGAAATGTTTTTTTCAATGAGTACGGAAACAATTATTTCCAAACATAGTTCAGGGGGGAGCATGAAATCCAATTTGTTGCTGTCTGAAATACATCTGATCCAGCGGTTATACAACTCATGAAACGCCAATATGCCTGGTCGGCAGTCATCATTATCGTAGTCTCAGCCATTGTCTTTTCGGTAACGTATCGTACAAATCGATTGCCCGAAATACCTGTTCCGTCAGATCCGAGAGCTCAAACCGGATTAAGTGTTGTTCCGGT
>PWNJ01000091.1 GCA_003558985.1 candidate division CSSED10-310 bacterium | reverse complement strand
GCCCTTGAAGGCTGGCGGCCCTCTCGTGGAGAAGGGCGTCCATTCCTATAGTGTTGTTCCGGCTCTCGGCGCTTCGTCGCGTTCGGGGGCCTTTTTGGCGTTCGGTTGGAGGTGGTCCACCGTGTTTAAGAATAGCTTTGCTCCAGTTCGCACCCTCTGTCTTGTCGTGGCGCTCCTTGCCTTTTCGGGGTTGGCGCATGCCCAGTGGGGCGGGGAACAGCAGGTGCCAGAAGATAATGATATCAACGCGGCCACGATAGAGCCGTTCAATCTGATTGATGACGGACATAGCTTGATGCCGCTGCACGACTGGCAGGGGATGTTCGGATTCACCATATCCTTTGATCCAGGTGACCCCGCCCCGCGGCGCCTGTCCGAGTTCCGGTACACCGTCGTGGGCGACAAGGTGGACGATCGGCCTTGGGATCGCTTCAATGTGCCCCGAACCGACGACATCCTGGAGTGGGGGTTGTTTTATACCCCTCCAGATGGCGGGAATGCGGTTCAGGAACTCAACTCCACCTCGAGTCTCCTGATGACGTGGGACGCCTACGGCGAACCCTGGGGGGAATTGGTGAGCGATACCCCAGGTTTTCTCCGGTATGAGTTGAACTTTTTCGAGCTATGGAACCAGGGGGATTGGGACTGGTCCGACCATTTCGCGGAACCCACCCCGGAACCTTCCTGGCCGACAGCCTCCGGTGATCCCGGCAACACCTACGTCATCGCCGTCCGGACCACGTCGGTTTGGCGCAATGCCACCACGATGGCGTACAACTTTGACCACGGCGTGTTGCGCACGAACGACGGCGTCATCTGGGTGGATGAGGGCGAACTCATTGATAATTATCCCGGCGACATAGAGACGCCCGGCGATATCCTCGGGGATCCGTTCATCGACGAAGACGTTGCGTGGACTTCCAGTTTCGGCGCATATGATATGACGGGACTGGGCAGGCTGGAAGCGACGGAATACGCAATCTCCGACTACAATCGTTGGTCGCATTCGCGCAGGCAATACACGCCGCTGACGGGGCAGACCCGTTTCCGGTGGGATGTCCCCGGTCAGGTTATCGATTTCGTGACCGGAGAATGGCTGGACCAGCGTCTCGTTGTCCCCCTTGAGCAATGGCTTCCCGTTATAGGGCTGAATCTGCATTCGGCCAATCCGCCACAAATGGGCGTGTCGGAGCGAAGTAGCTTGGGCATTGACGCCCAGGAGCCCCAGGGGCAAGCCGATCTGGTCGAGGTGAACCTCATTCTGACGGACATCGGCGCGGATCCCCATGGTCCGCCGGGGAACGGCGGTTTTAACCCGCGCACGGGGCTCAATCCGTTCACGAGCGGCGCTTTGGCCGGCCTTCCAAACGACGCCCGCGGCGTGGACTTTGTCTTCAATGGCGCCAATGTGTTTCACGACACCACGGGTACGGGCACGTTTGAGCCGCCAACTCAGACGCCGGATTCCGGGGTGACATTGAACGACTATCCGCTCATGCCGTATGGGGCGGACGCGATTGCCGACTTGACGGATCCCTATAAGCCAGAATGGGAGTATATCCCCTTTCCGCCGGGCGGCGGCGATCCCTGGTGGAAGGTGAGGCTCCTGTTCCGGGGCGGTATTCGCCGGACGCCACTGGATTCCACGGTTGAGGGCGTCACGGGCATGCTCGACCCAGTTCCAAATGTGATTGACGACCTTTATCCCTCGTCGGCGCATTTCGACTACTTTGTAGTGGTCCGCCCGGACAGCGGATATCAGGATGTTTCCCTGACTCCGGGCGATGGGCACGGCTTGCAGCCGGGCGCCGACTTCCGGGCGTTCATCGAGCCCCGGCGCTTCAACGAGGCCAGCGGCAGCTACGAGGGCGGCATCTACGTGGATAGCCAGATCCCATTCCATGGAATTCCCATTCCCAATGAGTTCCGGGTGGCGGATCCCTGGCAGGATGACGCGCGGTGGGACTTCCCCAACGAAGGCGAACCCTGGTGGCCCGAACGGACGTTGAACCAGCATAACGCCAAGCCTATCCGCGCGATGGTGCAAGTCAGCGACCTGGTGTTGACCTTTAGCAGCAACAACCGCCACGGGAAAATTACCGACCTCAACTACTTCGGTGGAACTGCTGGGCTGGGTCAAGGCGTGAGAACAATTTTCGACGATTGGTTGGACCCCTTCGGCCTCCTGTCGTCCCGGTTCTTTGATAACCACGGCGTGGGGGTGCGGCAATCCTTTAGCTACACCACGACCCATTTCCCATCGCTGCCGGGCTTTGAACCGGTTCCAACAGAGACCACCGACGTGTTCCGGATTTTCCAACACGCCTACGAGACCGTTCCGTTCTTCGATGAACGGTTTGATACCGGCAGCCGCGGCCCGCGCTCGCCGTACTATGCGCCGCCTCACATGCCGGAACAGCCGGCGCGTCCAACCTACGGCACTTGGCTTCCGTTCCAGGATGATTCCGGCGACCTCAAGACGGGCGAGTACCCGCGCGAGACGG
>PWNJ01000065.1 GCA_003558985.1 candidate division CSSED10-310 bacterium | reverse complement strand
ATCCAAATAGTAACACGCTGCATATCCATTCTGTAACGATAACAGGTTGGCAAACAGGACAGCTTCTATCCATGTAACCTGTTGAACAGGGTGCTCCATTGTCGGACCGATAGGTGTGTAGCTGGGATCCGGCGGCAATGTCGGGTTTATCGCTTTCAAATCCTCCCACATTTGACGAGTGACCGCTGTTTCCATCACGGCGACATTACGCGTTAACGTATGCGTGAATTGAGGCCCTTCGTTCTCCCATCGGCATGCTTCTGTTTCGGGTGATCCCTGGACAAATGTTCCAGCCGGAACAGCACGCATGTTGCCGACAATCGGCTCCGTTGAATATACAGAACCCGGGTTTGGAAACGGTGTATTAGTCGGTGTAGGTGATGGCGTCGGCGTTGGTGTCGGCGTGGGAACTATTGTTTCATGCCAGCCAAAATCCAGCCGGGATATCGGTCCGATGATCAGAGTCTCCGATTCATCCAGGTAAAGTGTTGACGCCCAGAAATGAAGGCCTGATTCATATCCGGCCACATCCGGCCATGTAAAATATAATACTCGTTCGCGTACGTACAAATTGTCAATCAGCGGTACTGTCCGAAAGTCCGGCTCGTAATCTGTCCAACCGGGCCAGAAAAAATAGTCGCCATGCACATCCAGTATCAGATAGGCATCTACCTGAGTTCCTGCCGCAGGCGCCGGATGTCCGGCCGGTTTGGTGATCACTGAATACAATTTGAACGTTTCCCCGGGGGAAAAAACACGAGGCCACTCACACATATATGAAACTTCTGTTGGAGCGGTGTCCCACCCAATCAAATGAGATACCTGATTGAAACGAACAGCTCCAATATCAGGCAATGTCCCGTCAGGGTCCCGGGGGCTGGAAGGATCACCGGCATCAATCAGAACCGATCCATACGGAGGCGCCCAATACGGATAGGTAACGCCGGTTGAAGCGACAATGTTGCTGGGATCAGGTTCATACGAAGACCAACTGGATATATTGGTAACCGTGTCAAAAGCACAATATGTCATATCCACAACCGTTTCAAACGATCTGCCCGCAATAATCGTGGGTACACTATAGAATAAACAATTGGTAATTCTGGCCGTTGAACCGGACATGAAGTAAAAGGCATTTGTTTGAACAAAAGTGCAATGAATAACCTCAATTTCAGCATGATTTTCTACCCAGATAAAACCGTTGGTTGCTGGCCGAAACACAACATCCTGAAACACGACATTTTCAGACCCCTCCAACACTCTGCAAGCCCATATTGACATTGGCGCTCCCAAATGCAGATTTTCCAGTCTGGAACCATTTGTCATCAGAACAGAATAGCTCCGATGTGGTTCCGGAGGTTTTTGCAGGATAAATCTGACATCGGTAGGCGAATCACCCAGACCGATAACCGAGATATCATCATCGGGAAATACCCATACACCCATGTCGTCCCAATACGTTCCCGGAGCGACCAGAATTCTGTCGCCGGCCTGCGCTTCAGCCAGCGCAAGTGATACCTGCTCATAATCCTGAGGAACCAGAATGTCTGCCGAAAAAACGGTTGCGACGCTCAATAACAACACAATCATTCCTGATAATATTTTCATCGGAGCGCCCTCCTTATATTTAAAGGATAAACGACGACATCTATGTTGTCAAATGACATACGTGGCCGATAGGGGGAGAAGAGGAGAAGAGGAATAGAAGAAAGGGGGAAAGGGTGAGTAGGGGAAAGGGGGGGAGGGGCGCGGTTGCCGCGCCCTCACTGGACGGCAAAAAAACATTTATATAACAACAATTTAAACCATGTTTTAGGCGTTCTTTTGAGGGCGTGGCAACCACGCCCCTACATTTGTTTTGGGATTCCATTACAAACAATCGCAAATCAACAGACGGCAACCCTTCAACCTTCTACCCTTTACCTTCTACCTCCTGAATTTCCGGAACAACTGCGTTCTTTCCTGTGAGGAGAGATTATATAACCTTGCGTTTACAATGTCTTACCTGTCAATCCGCCAGAAAAACAACCGGTCGGGTTACTCCAGCCCGGATTTGTGTTCGCCCGCGAAGACTGATCACGCGGTTGTCCATCTTTTTCAGAGTATCGAAATAACGCTCATTCATGTCTTTCATACCGAATCCCTCGGTAATTATCACCGTCAGCGGAATCGTCTCATCGCCGGTCAGCGCCACACCAATTTCCTTCTCGCTGAAAGCTACCCATTCACTGTTTCGAATGGATGGTATGACAACTCCCCGAATACCCGCCCCGGCACATTTTCGAAGAAATCCGGCATCAACCGGTTGCCGTATCGCAATCACCCGGTCTTTCAAACCCGAATCAATTTCCGTTGGATCGGACACCACCTGCAGCATACCGCTGGTTTCACGGCCGAATCCGATGATACCGTTGAGCACCACTCCGCGCCCTTCAATAGTGGCCGAATAATTGTCCTGAACTTCCGTCACGGTTCCCTTCACAAACGCATTCAATTGAACAGGATTCAGTATAT
>PWNJ01000052.1 GCA_003558985.1 candidate division CSSED10-310 bacterium | reverse complement strand
TTCAGGGCAGCATAACATCGGGAATAATGATAGCAGAAAAAGATATATGTGTGTTTTCTGTGACAAAAGGCGGTTATGAACCAGCAGTACTAATAGCTTTTGGCTTGGACAGCTTTGACTTCAGTTCATCAATAGAGCTTCTATACCCGGAAAACGAAATTCGGAGTATGATCTATGATCCTGAGTATGAAGTAATAAACACTGGCATATACGAAATTCTTGGTGGTATTGTATCCTTCAAAGTTTCACCTTTCAATCGATGTAATAGTGAAACAAGCATTTCCTTTTATAGATTTATTCAAGAGGGGTTGTTTGCAGAAGATTTTTCTAAGAATTATTGGTTATATAGTTTCAACACAGGTAAACTTGCAAGAACTAGCAATTATGGTGATGGATATATAAAAGGTTCTGGTATAACTCTTGATATACCGGCAAACGTTACCCGCTTGTCATGGTATTCGCATCATTCGGACGGATATGTCAGACTTGCGGTATATGACAGCGATTTCCAAAAACTTTGGGAATCACCAGTCATAGACAACGACGTTCAGGAGGATTGGCTGATTGTGCCGATTTCTGAAGGTATTCCGGACAAACTGCATCTTCATTCCGGTGAATACTGGCTGACATTTCAGGTCGATGGCACGAAACGTTCGGGTTCGACGCATGCTGGCAACCCGGGTGACGGACTGCGGCACCCGGCGCTTTTCGGCCACTTTCCGGATGTACTATGGGATGTCGGTTACACGTCGGACAGATGGGTCATCAATGCTGAATGGGAACCACTTTATCCAACCGCCACACCCACCACAACTGGCACACCTGCACCAACAGCTACTTCAACAGCAGGACCTGAGCCGACTGAAACACCGTCTCCGACTGCAAGCCCGACTTTTTTACCAACCGTCACACCGACGTCAGAGCCAACTGAAACTCCACCACCGGATCCGACACATACACCATCACCGTCACCGTCGTCGATTCCGACTGAAACACCGTCGCCATTTCCGACTTCCACACCAGAAACAACCGGAGTCGAGTTGATATTAAACAGGGAAGAGTTTAATCCAGGAGACATCTTCCGTCTGGAAGCGCGGATTATTCCGCCGGAAAACGTATCTCAGCGTTCAACATTATGGGTTATTCTGGATGTCTACGGCAGTTACTGGTTTGGTCCGGCATGGACACAGATACCGGATTGTTACATTCTTCCGGAATTTGACAAACCTGTTCATGAAACAATTCTTTATTTTGTATGGCCGGACAATTGCGGGGTTGCTTCAGGACTGGCATTCTGGGGCGCCATACTGGACGCTGATACCAATGAACTGCTGGGCGCTTATGACAAGGTTTATTTCTCGTATCAGGATTAGGAAGATGTTGAATATCCGGCTAACTGGCCACAGGCGGCGTGAATACCGGAACCGCGACTGTTGCGGATAAATACGCCATAACCTGCATCTTTCAAAAGATTTTGAAATGTATGAATAACTTCAGGTTCAGAACTTCGAAACCGGCCAAACGATACGGTGTTAAATGGAATCAGATTGATTTTGAATCTGCGGCGATTCAACAGGCGAATTAATTTGGCAGCATGTGCCGGAGTGTCATTCAGTCCATGGATCATTACGTATTCGCAGGTGATATACTGTTGTCGGGACAGAAGCGGATATGCTTCCAGAGCAGCCATAAGCTGTTTTAATGGATATTTTTTATTGATTGGCATCAGGCGGGTTCGAGTGGCATCATCCGGCGCATTGATGGATACGGCCAGATTGACTCCTGTTTCAAGTTCCCCCAGGCGTTTGATTTCCGGTACAATACCCGCGGTTGATACGGTTATTCGCCGCGGTGACCAGGCCATACCATCGGCGTGGGTGATCCGTTGAATTGCTTCGAGAACTGCTCCACTGTTCAGCAGTGGTTCGCCCATTCCCATGAAAACAATATTGCCGTGAGTGTCCGATTGAGTCAACTGCCTGACATGCAATACCTGGGATACGATTTCGCCTGATGTCAGATTTCGTACTATTCCCATGGCTCCGGTCGCACAGAAACGACATCCCAGAACACAACCAACCTGACTGGAGAGGCATAAAGTGTAATCGTTGTCTGCCGGAATATACACAGTTTCAATCGCATGACCGTCGGACAGCTTAAACAGAATTTTTCGGGTTTGGTCCTGGTCAGTATGAGTTTCCTTTATAACTGTTCCCAATACTGAAAAAGTGTTTATCAGAGTTTTTCGAAAATTCACCGGAAGATTGGTCATGCGGTTTATGTCGGTTTCCAAATGCCTGTATACCCATTCGAATACCTGAGTTGCCCGCCAGGGCTTGTGCCCTTTTGATATGCACCAGTGTTCAAACTCATCCAGTGAATAGTCAGTAATGGTTGGATGCATAAGTGAATATCCTCCGCATTTAATTTATCAATTTGCGGCGATTTTATCCAACATCTTCCAGAAAATAGCGTTGAATCTTATCCGGAATACTTGACAGAACTCCTGAAAAC
>PWNJ01000166.1 GCA_003558985.1 candidate division CSSED10-310 bacterium | reverse complement strand
GGTTATCACAAGTCAGCGTAATTCGTTTATCAATAACAAGGTGTTCGTTGTATTCGTATATTATTCCACTTCCTGGTGGATGTACTTCCTCCCCCCAGATGTTGATGGTGTCGCCGGGCTGTGCCGCCGCAAGGGCGTCATTGATGGTTGAATACTGAGGGTAATGGTATAGTGGATCACAATCCTGGCAAACATGATGCGTAGTTGGCTCTGTCGCTGATGTTTGCATTGGTACACCCGCAACCAGGATCAGACAACTGATTAATATGTAAATTGATTGTTTCATTTGATTCGTCTCCTTTTCTATCAATTATTCCATCCATTCAATCATCACCGAATTGCCATACACCCGGCGGCCGATATGCGGCAGAACCCATAAAAACAGATGATCGTAATGCATTGCAGCATCGTCAAAATCATATTCGTTTATAATTGGTTGATCATCTGTGAAGGCAGCATGAATGTAATTTCCGGCATACGTTTCCAGCAGCACCAGATAACCACTCGGATACGGTGTTGATTCGGTCCACTCCAACATAGTACCAGTGATTTGAAGATCAACAGGGCTGCCCGGCAACAGTCCCGTTCCCGGAAGCTGGTGAAATCCAATGGATAACATGTTGTAATCAGGATAACTCAATTCACTCATCACGCCCGGATTCAATGTAAACAAACCGGCATTCAGACAGGGCGATTCCGTGGACAGCAGGTAGGTGTGGCTGTCGGCAAAATCCGGATCCTGATACAGACTCCATCCTGACAGAATACCGCCTGTATCCGTTTCGACCGGCGGCATAGAGCCGTCATGATGGGAACAATTGTGAAAACTGATAAAATCACAGCGACTATTGATGTTTTGCAGATAAATTGGCTCGACAGAATTGCTGACGATGTTGTTGAAAAAGAATAGACGATTCATCATGTGCGCCCGATACACGGAATGTTCAGTGACCGATAGAGCCCGTCTGTTATTTACAAACGTGTTGTTGTAAACAAGCGGAGTCTGAATATTCGGCACATCATCAGGAAAATAAAAGTGGGATAAAAAACCAGCCTGGTAGTTTTTTATGTCGTTACCCAGATTAAAAAGACCGTTTCCGATAAATAAATTATTGTGACACACCGCTCTTGATCCCTTGTCGCTGACCACTCCGGCAAGATAGTTGTCCCTGAATTCATTGTACGAAATATTGTGTTGTTTCTCCAGCGCCAATGCGCCAATATAGCATGATTGGAAGCGATTGTGACTTACCTGGGCCTGCCGGATTGCGCTGCTGACACAAATGATGGTCACGCCGATACCATTCAGAAAAAATTCACTGTTTTCAATATAAATCGGTGTATGCATCCATAATGCCGGATCTCTGTTGTGATGCAACACAAAATCCCGGATTTCATCATCCGTTTCATAATACAGGCGCATAAGTTCAAGCAGTTCTGCCGACGGTTGATTCTGATACTTGTCAAGAGCCCATTCGGGTATCTCCACTGGCAGGGGATCGGTGGGGTCCAGAATGTCTTCGGAATGCATGAATTTGATGTTTCGAATCGTCATGGAAGAACCGCAAACCAGAACAATTCCCAGTTTTGTATTATGTGGAATGACCAGTTCCGACGGATCGAAGGTATCAGAATACAATGTGTAAAGAACCGGCTTGATTCCGTTTTTAACCACGCCTTCCAGAGTAATATTCTCAAGCCACGGCGGCAAACTTGCCGTGACGTGCCAGGCATCATTGACCTTGCCCGGCTCATCGCGTGTCTGATGGATTCGCACAATGTCGTGTGGATGCAAACGCGGGGTATTCAAAATGGTGTTCGGATTGTTCAGCCCAAAAGGCGCATCCGGTGTCACATTCCAGACAAATGGCTCGTCCGGCGACACTGTTGTGGCTTCACTGGTGTCCCATAACATCTCAGTCGCATACGCCCCGTTCTGTCCTGCACGCTTCACAATACGGGTGCCGTTTGAATAGACCGCACTGTGCCGGGACGCTTCAAAGCCTTGACATATCCATTGCCATTCGGCGGTCGGATCCGTCAAATCCAGTTCCAGAATACCCGGTTCCGAATCGCCATTTTGTTTCTCGCCCCCAAAAACCCGCAATGTGTGTGTACGGGGATTCAAGACCACTTCAGTGTGAATTCGACTTTGCGCAACACCGTTGATATCCGGTAAATCCGGCAGTTCATGTTCAAGCACAATCGGCGCTGTCCAGTCGTATTGACCGTTTATTTTTGCCGGATAAATAGTGATTACTTTGTTTCCATCGTCAGGAAATCCCGTTAATGGTCTTTTTCCTCCAACCATAATAACACGCGGACGACGGTTTCCATCATAAAAACCATAGTAGGGATCAAATGTTACTCCAGCGCCAAACACATGAAAAGCATCATGTCCCTGCACTTCTGTAAACTCAACGGAAATATCCATGTCAAAATCCCATTCATTGTATTCCTGATCTTCCGGATCGGCCGGATGCAACTCGCGTGAAAACGTACCAAAAAAACAGTCCTGACGTTGAATGAT
>PWNJ01000113.1 GCA_003558985.1 candidate division CSSED10-310 bacterium | reverse complement strand
CGAATATGACTCGAATCCGGGCCATGGCTCAGACCTTACAAAGCATCACACTGTTGCATAATAAAAAAATTGCTGTTGCTTTTCTGCCTTTTTCTTTTTTTGCATCGAATCCGAAGGCAGAAAATGAAATGGAGGGGTTCAGCGATCTGGCCATATCGATCACAGGAGTTCGTATTGCGGTACTTCTGAAAGAACTTGCCCCTATGACATTAAAGGCAAGCCTGCGTGCCACAGGAAACCTGGATGTGGGCAAGGTTGCCGCACAATTCAACGGCGGCGGTCACCGCAAAGCAGCAGGATGCTGGATTAAAGGTGAATATTCCGGAGTATTGAACATGCTGTTAAAGGAAATACTCAGAATTAATCCCCGATTGTAAATAACAGCACATCAGCAAATGCTTTTCGATAAATACCCCCCGTTCGGAACCTTAACACAATCTTTCTGAATCCTTGCGAGCGTTCGGGCCAGACTCCCCTGCAGTTGTTTGTATTGAATCATGGTCTCTGCCAGCACACCGTGTTATCGTGGTCGTCTGACCACGATAGACTAACTGCATTCCGAGTAACCGCAGCTACGGCATGTTTCACACCCGTTAATATGTTCAACGACTCCGCCGCAATCCGGGCAAGCTCCACGTTCGCGTTCAAAAGACAAATCCGTAGACTGGTTTTTTTCTTGTGCAAGATACCACTTCATGGCTTTGGCAATCGCATCTGAACAGGACAGAATTTTTCTTGCGCCAAATCCGGATGGTTTATGACAACTGATACCGATTAGCTGTTTGACTATTGTTTTGGGTTCAATTCCGGATCGAAGCGCCAGCGAACATAGTCGTGCTGTTGATTGGGTTTGCGATGCAACACATCCACCTGCTTTTCCTATCTGGGCAAATACTTCAAATGGCCGACCATTTTCATCTTCATTTATTGTAACATACAAACTGCCGCATCCGGTTTCCATTTCGATTGTTCGCCCGGTGACACACAAAGGTCGGGGACGCGGTTTAACGCCACTTCCGACTGGAACAATTGGTTTGACCTTTGTTGTACCGCTTTTTCCAGTGGATAAAACCTGGGCTTCCCGGCTTCCGTCACGATAAACAGTAATCCCTTTGCATCCAAGACTGTAAGCCAGTTCATAGGCTTGCTGAACATCTTCAATAGACGCGTGTTTAGGAAAATTAATCGTTTTGGATACAGCATTGTGCGTATGTTTCTGAAAAGCCGCCTGCATTTTAACATGCCAGTCAGGCGTAACATCATGCGCCGTAACAAAAATCTTTCTCAAATCAGCGGGAATTTCCATCAGATTCTGTACATGACCATACTCCGCCACTTTGTCCATAAGCTCTTTGGAATAAAAACCCCCATCTCGAGCCATTTGAAGCAAAATCGGATGCACTTCTGTCAATTCGTCACCATCCAGTATCCGGCGTTTGAAAGCCACAGCATACAAGGGTTCAATGCCACTTGAACATCCGGCAATAATCGATATCGTTCCAGTAGGAGCAATTGTTGTTACCGTGGCATTTCGTAACGGTCTCGCATCTGTTTTGTCCCAAATTGAACCGGGATAATTGGGAAATGCACCCCGCTCCTCCGCCAGATCACGCGAATATTCAACAGCCCTTTCATTAATAAAGGCCATCAATTTTTCCCCCAAACGAATACCCTGTTCAGAATTGTACGGTATTCCCAGTTTAATCAGTAAATCTGCAAATCCCATGACTCCAAGGCCAATTTTTCTGTTAGCATGTGTTCGTTCCTGTATTGAAACCAGCGGATACCGATTCATTTCAATAACATCATCCAGAAAACGAACGGCTGTTTCTATCGTTTCATCCAGTTTGTCGTAATCCACTTCATAACCATTCCCGGTTCCAGAAGTATTACTAACCATATTGGACAGATTAATCGAACCAAGATTACAAGATTCATAAGGAAGCAACGGTTGCTCGCCACATGGATTTGTAGATTCAATCTCAGCTATATGAGGCGTCGGGTTCTCGCTGTTAACCCTGTCTATAAACACAACTCCCGGCTCCCCATTTTTCCAGGCCTGTTTGATAATCAAATCAAATACCTTGCAGGCATCTTCAAGCTTTTGAACCTGGCCGGTTCTGGGGTTAACAAGAGGATACTCTCCTTCATTCCTGACCGCTTCCATAAATGCATCTGTCAGCGCTACCGAGATATTGAAATTATTCAAACCAACCTGATCATCCTTGCAGGTAATAAACTCAAGTATATCAGGATGATCTACCCGTAATATGGCCATGTTAGCACCCCGGCGGGTTCCACCCTGCTTGATTGCTTCAGTTGCAGCATCAAACACCTGCATAAAACTTACCGGTCCGCTGGCAACTCCACTGGTGCTTTTGACTCTGTCATCCTTAGGCCGCACCTTTGAAAAACCAAAACCTGTGCCCCCTCCAGACTTGTGTATCAAAGCCGTATCTCTGATTGTATTGAAAATGCTGTCTATCGAATCCTGAACGGGCAATACAAAACAGGCTGAAAGCTGCTGTAACTCACGGCCGGCATTCATCAATGTCGGAGAATTTGGCAGAAAATCCAATTGCGTCATCAAACGAAAAAACTTTTCCTCAATCTCAACCGCGTGCTCCTCACTAACAAAACGACGCTCCGCCAACGCTATGTTTTCAGCCACCCGACGGAACAATTGAACCGGAGTTTCAATCGTCTGCCCCTCGTCGTCTTTTCGTAAATAACGACGCTCCAATACAACCCGGGCATTTTCAGACAAATCCAGCCGAAAATCATCCGGTGTTCGGTTACGCAAAGATGATGATACAGACACACTCGCAGGTTTTTCCGGGTTCCGGGACTGACTCATTACCGTTTTCCTTTCATTCTTACAATTATCGGGTTTATTGTTTCGTTATTTTTCAATAACTTGTAGTTAAAGAAAATTTTAGCACAAGATCAAGTAGTCAATCAAGAATCTTTTTTAGTTAAGAATTTCCAGTTTTACCTGTGCCACACCTTCTTCCACCATTCGAAGTGACCGCGCTGCTCGATGCGAAAGATCAATAATTCTGTTTCCAACAAATGGTCCCCGATCATTAATTCGAACGATTACCGAACGGCCATTTCCAAGATGAGTTACACGAACTCTGGTGTCAAACGGAAGATATGGATGCGCTGCGGTCAGAGCTCGCATATTGTATCGTTCTCCACTGGCTGTTGTTTTTCCGTGAAATTTTCTGCCATACCAGGAGGCCTCACCGATATAGACTCGTTTTTCAGATGGCGTACGTTTTCTTGCACACCCATTAATATTAATCAGCAGCACAAGAGAAATCAGCATGCAAAGCCATTGGTATTTTTTCCCTGTTTGTTTGATAACCATTAAATCCATGATTTTAAATCAGCAGTGTTAAAAACCGGACCATCTGAACACACCGTTTTATATCCATTGACAGTATCCACAACACATCCCAGACATGCTCCAACCCCGCATCCCATGTGCTCCTCAAGTGATACAAATGTCGGGATACTGCGCGACTTGCCGATGCGTGCAACTGCTTTGAGCATCTGTTCAGGTCCGCAAGCATATATAACCGGCGTGTCAACAGAATGCTTATTCAGGAAATCATTCAGTGCTTCAGTTACGAATCCTTTAACACCTGTATCTCCGTTTTCAGTTGCACATAAAACGTTTTCAGCGCCATTGATTAAAAATCTTTCCGGACAGACAATATCCTGGCCTGTTTTCGCACCAATGAAGGCCGTTACTGCAACATTATCTCGCTGACAAAGCCGCTGAGTCAAAAATATTAGTGGCGGTATACCAACTCCACCGCCCACAACCAGCGCTGAATGTGATTGCGGCAGTTCAGGAAAACCGTTTCCCAATGGTCCTATAATATCCAGGTTCTGACCCGTTTTTTTATTGGATAAAAGCGCTGTTCCTCTGCCGGCAATTTTATAGATCATCTCAATAATTCCGGATTCTGGTTCCGCGCTCATAATGGACAACGGGCGGCGCAAAAGAGGATCTGTTGTATTTTCAGAAGACACTTTTATCATTACAAACTGACCGGGTTTGGCTGTCGCAGCAATGTCCGGACTATGTGCTCTCAAAAGAAAATACTGTGACTGTATCTTTTTATGATACGCGATATTACCTGTCATAAATGTTATCTCCCGCCCCACCAAAATTTGCCGAACGAATCCGTTTCTATGGTATCAATGTTTTTCAGATGAAATGACAGGCCGAATTTAATTGATGGATCACTTTCAAATGTTCGGTTTATCAAATCATACTCGCGCTGATTTTTGTAATATGTGTGCAATGTGATTCCCCAGCATTCCGACATATATGTAAGATCAAGATAAACATGAGGGACATAGTCGTTTGAAAAATCGTATTTGATCCATGATGCAAACCGCCAGGCATCACTCAATGCCATTCCACCTTCAACCGCAAGCCCCTGTACATCATAAAAATCATCCAGGAAATTTCGTCTGTAATCCCATCGCAGTCCGAATTCCCAATCTTTTTGTTTGACATGCCCGTACACAAAGCCATTGGAAAAGGAGTTGTGCCAGGGATCATATTCAACGCGGCCGGAAAAATACAGGGACGCAAACGGATTTATCGTCATATTCGCAGAAATATTGCTGTATGGATAAAAGAATCGTTCGTCTTGACCGGGTTGAACATCGCGCTCATCCCAGCGACGTTTTTTAAGAAAATCATATGTTTGGCTAATCGTTAAAAATCCGAATTCCCTGACTACAGAATCATCGCGGGGACCCCGCCCTGTCTGAACACGAGTATCCTCAGTTGAATCTTCAGGGTTTTCATCATCATCACTGTTGTTGTCCTTGTCATCATCCTGGGCGGAACGGGATGTCCTCTGCTGTGCTCCGCGTGTTCTTAACTGCATCAGTAACCGAGTGGTTACTGAATAAGTGAGTCTGATTCCAGGCTCAACAAAATCATCCCTGTCAAAATGTAACAACCAATCCTGGCCTGTCAGTTCAGGAGTATATTCAAACGAAATTTTCGGTTCGATTATATGTTTCATACGCGACAATGCGGGATATCCCAGAAAATCAAAAATCCGATACAGTCTGGGGCCAGTAAAATCCACTCCTGTTTTAACAAGATGTCTGTAAGCGCCCTGCTCATACAACCGTAACCCGCCGATCCACGACATGTCCGGGTCTTCAGGCGCCGCCTGGTATGTTGCCCACGTATCACGGACAAATCGATTGTCCTGCTCCTTTAAACCGCTCCAGAAACGCTCTTCAACGGATATCCACGGATATATACTCATCCAGGGTATCTCTTTATAGTCATAGCCAATAGAACCAAACATCATATAACGAAATGCATCTGTGTCCAACTGCTGTCGTTCAGTTGCCGGATAACCGTCATCAACATAGGCATCCTCCAATGTTGATTTATATAATCGCTCACCTTTGAATCTCATTTGCCAGCGAACATTATCAAACAAACGCCGCCAACCGGTTGAATATTCCAATCGCGGCATGTAATGCAGCCGCTCATCATAAAACACGCTGGAATTTCGTTGATACGAACCATCCAGAGTCAAACCAGCCATTCCCCAATATCTTGACAAACTCATTCGACTATCCAGAAACTGTGTAATTCCCTGACCTTGCTGACCGTAATCGCTTAGAAACATATCATCACTCTGATAGATCAGATTCGCTGTCCCCCGTATTTCATACGGAAACATCACATTCTGTTCATACGTTGCTCGCCAGCGTTCCATAGGTTCACGAAATGGGCTGGGAGATTCTTTCTCGCGAATATGCTCAAAATTTATCTCACCTCTGGATCGCTGACCAAACGCGTTACGAAACTGAAACTCTTTCTGCAGCCCTGTTCGAGTAAAATAACGTATACCGGCAGTTGCATCCATGTAATCGTTCAGGGCAAGAAAAAACTCTTGCGCATACATAAAACCCCTGTTTGAGCTCCAGTTTATGCTCGGCGTCAAAAGCCCTGTCGCGCGATCTGTTTTTGTCGGGTAAAAGAAATATGGCATCCAGAACACCGGAACTCTTCGAATCCACGCCGACACATTGTTCATATGAACGTAATCTTCCATTCTGATAACAGCATATTTTGTGTCAAATCGCCACGCGGGATGCCGACCAGAGCAGGCAGTAATTGTACCTCGATGCAATGCATATTGACCCTGACCGGTTTTTTCATAGTCTGGCAGCCGTTCCAGAAGATCTGTCTCAAGAAAAAGCTGAGGTTCTACTGCAGCCCTTGCATTAGTGATCCAGCCTGTCCCGGTGTTGAAATTGAAAAACGCCTCATCACCGGATATAATATCTCTGTCAAATTCCAGAATGACATGTCCTTTGGCTTCAAGCTCACCTGTCCATTGATAAATTCTGACCCAGTCTGCCTTGATCGTAAACGTGTCTTTCGATATCTGAACATTGCCCGATAAAACAAAAACACGAGTTTCCTCATCAATTTCCTGAAAATCCGACTGAAACAGAATCGGCGTTTCACGACTCATAAGCGATTCATATACCGCCCGTTTTCGCCTGAACTCCTGCTCCATAACCTCACGGTCTGTCTTTTCTTCAAACTGCGCTTCCTGAAATCGTCGGAACAGATCTGTTCCGTCTTCTGTTGGCTGCAGCAAATCTTGTGCAAATACCGGTTGCGTAATGCCAACGCATAACACAAAACTGAACAGCAAACGAGTAAATATATTTACACTATGCACGTTTGAAATCGCATTCCCGGCAAAAAAATTAACGGTTGACAGACGGAGCATCGGACAGTATTCCAATGATTCGTCCGATTGTTTCTTTCATTTGATGTCGGTGCACAACCATATCAACCAGTCCATGTTCCCGACAAAATTCAGGCCGTTGAAACCCTTCAGGCAATTCGCCCCCAATTGTCTGAGCAATTACCCTTGGACCAGCAAATCCTATCAAAGCTCCCTTTTCAGCAACAATCAAATCCCCCAACGAGGCAAAGCTGGCCATTGCCCCAGCAGTCGACGGATCAGCTAACATGGAAATAAACGGTATACCCTCCTGCCGGAGCCGTCCGCAGGCATACGATGTCTTGACCAATTGCATTAGTGAATAGAAACCTTCCTGCATACGAGCTCCCCCGGAACAGGATATGGTTATGAACGGAATACGTTCCTTCAAAGATCGTTCCGCACCCCGAGTAATCTTTTCACCAACAACCGCTCCCATACTACCGCCCATAAAGAAAAAATCCAGAATGGAAGCAGATACCGGCCGACTCGCTATAGTTCCATATACATTCCGGCACGCGTCATCCATACCACTTTTGGCCCATGCATCCTCAAGCCGTTGTTTATAGGGTTTTGAGTCAACAAATTTCAATGGATCGGTGGCAAACAAAGGTGAATCCACTTCCTTCCATGACTTGTCATCATAGAGCAACGATGCCCATTCAGTTGCCGGCATCCGATGGTGGTGATCACAATGAGGGCACACTCTGAAATTCTTTACAAACTGATCATCAGCAATTTCTTTGGAACAGTTTTTACACTCTGCCATATCTTCCTCCTGCATCAGCCGCGCAAACGACATCATACGTTACACAGAATTTTTTGTCATCCAATAACGCCCGAATGCTATAAACTGCTGTTAATCAATTTTTCCAGCTCTGCTTTCGAAGAAGCTCCGACATGCTGAGCGACAATTTTGCCGTCCTTGAACATGATCAGGGTTGGAATACCTTTTACCTGATATTGCATTGCAAGTTCACCATTGTTATCAACATTAACTTTATAAACCTTCAGCTTGCCCTGAAACTGTCGGGCGAGTTCTTCCAGCACAGGAGCAACCATTCGACAGGGACCACACCATGGCGCCCAAAAATCAACCAATACAAGTCCCGAACCATTGATCACGCTGTTTTCAAAATCATTTACTCCAATGTCTTTAACATTATCTGACATTATATGCCTCCTTTAAAAATTGGAAAACTCAAGATTAGAATTAAAATCCTTCAAATTCAATATCTTCCGTTCTAACATCCCGCATCTGTTGTCTGTATATATCACGTATTCGCTGAAAAACCGGATAATAAACAGGCGTTCTAAAGTCCGGAAGCGCCCAGTCATAAGAATACCAATTGCCTTTAAGATAATACAATGTCGGATCAGCATAAATGCCTCGGGCCAGATAAATTTTCTGCCCACGTTCCTTGACTGACGCCAGAACAAGTTTATAAAAATCAATGTATCCCGGATCCAGGTTAACCATCCGTTTGGTTCCAGCGCTACTGAAGTGAGCCTCTACCTCATTCGTAAACAGCTTGATCTCTGGTAACCGACCCGGATCAATCAATTTCTCAAAACTCCAGAATAAACGATGAATATCCGAACCCATCTCCTGTTGATAATAATCTGTAAAATCAAATGGAAACTTTTGACTGATAACATCAATCGATCCCAGACGTCCTTCAAGTTCTGCCCGGACGTCCTTCAATATACTATCCTTCGCCGTTAATACCCCTGTAAAAACTTTAACCGGTACGGGGATTACTGGTTTTCCCATAACGCTTCTTTCTCTCCCGTAAATCAGTACGGTATGCCGATAGTATCTCGCGAGCCTTCACTACAATTGCTCGATCTATACCTGTATACTCATTAACCGCATCATCAAAATGATCCTTAAGTTTGCCACTTTTGTGACCCGACCTGTCAAACCAGCGCACATGCTGGTCATGTAAATAGAACCTGCCACCAGGTACTACTTTTGTTACCAGCATCGAATGCATCATATTCCATGTAAATGAATCATGCCAGTAACGAATAAACTCCGTTTCAGAACAATCATTGCCATGTAAATGATACCTGTGACGAATACCATCCGTTTCGACAGTTGAAAAATTCAGTCCGTTCTTTATGCGATCTCGTTCCAACAAAACAGGACGCAAAAGTGTTTCATGCATCACACTGCCCTTTTCAGGAATCGGTAAGGGCCGGGTTACAAGGTAACCAGGGTCCAGCAACCAGCGCCTGTCTTCTATGTTAACAACCAGAGCACAATGATTGTTTTGACGAGAACCAAGGTCGGCCATTCTGAAATAACCGGTATAATCATATTCTTGCAACAATGCCCGCAAACAGTTAGTTAACGAAAAACAGGTTCCCCCGGCGCCATAGCGGATGTAATCCTCAAGCACCTCCCGCGGACCTCGCAGTCGCTTATCCGGTTCTTTGACAACAGAAGCGCGAATAATTTTTGTCAGGTTTTCGTACGGTATCACAGAAAAACACGTGACTATATTTTCCAGATTCACCATTCCAGAAGTTGCTTTTACCGGAAAAAAATGTGTTTCAAATAAATCTGTCAATCCGGATGTTGTTTTCATGGTCAAAACAGTCCTCCGTAAACAAAACAACATGACAATTATATCACGGCCCTCCAAACCGGCAACACACAACTTTGCTCTGAAGAACACAAAAAAAAACAATTGCAGATCATGTATAAATCATTTATGGTGACCAGGTCTATCAAATGAGTTTACACATCGGAGGTTTGGTGACATGGTTAACGTGTTGCTTGTCGAATCAAGCGCAAAAATTCAAAATCAGCTTCAGGAAGCATTGAAAAAAGTCAGGTTCAATGTCAAAACCACAAATTGGTCTTCAGATTTGCCAACCGTTTTGGAAGAACAACAAACAGATTTGGTACTTATACGAAACAAACTGGAAGATTCAAATGCTGCAGAATATATATCAGAATTACGCAAAGTTAAAAAATACTCACATTTCCCCATTTGCATAATATATGGAAAAATGGATGTCAAAGAACGTATGGAAGCATGGCGATCAGGTGCAGATGATGTTATTCAAATGCCCTTTGTTATTCCGGAATTGCTCATGCAAATTCATATTCGGCTTCAAAAAACAAAACTGCATAACACCCTGCGAATGCCCCAGACATTGACATGCAGTTCAAATGATTCAACAAAGAAAGATGACAATGATTATGACATTCTTCCCGAACACGGCATGCTTGAATCAATGCCATTACCCAAATTCCTGTCACTGGCTTTCGCCCGAAATTCTACCGGTGTACTGCGTCTGATTGAGGGAAAGCATATTCGTGCCTTTTATATCAAAGATGGGCATATGTGTGGTTCTAATTCTACTTTGCGCGATGAGTTGTTGCATCGCTATATTGTTAAGACATGTCAATTTCCGGGTGAGTTAAAACGTGATTTCAAAAATCTTTCTGAAACATTGTCAGATAAAGCTCTGGCATTGGAAACAATCAACCTGTGCAGACTTCAGCCGGAACTGTTTGACACATTGGCAATCCGCCATATGCAGCTTATAGCAACTGGAGCCATAAATACTGGTAAAGGTGAATTCGACTGGACACCGAATGAAACACCGGACGATTTTTATGTATTCGGTTTTCAGGGTATTCATCCGTTGCATCTTCTGTTATCGGTTATTCGCACCAATCCCCCAATGCGCGATTATAGCGAAATGTTTTCAAACAAAGATTTGCTTCTGGTTCCCAATGAAAGTTTCCATTCTGCAAGCGGACTGTTGAGCATGCCGGAAACAAGCGCTGTCGCCGCCACAGCCAATGGTATTGCATTGACAAGTTGGCTGCAGCAATCCCGGGTTGTTTTGCCTTATGCCGATGTCTTTATGTATATCATGATTCAGTTCAACTGTTTTTGTACCGTTTAACGGAATGAAGTTGATCCGGAAGAAATTCAGCGTGTCGCCCTGCCGGGCTCTGAAAACGAAGCAAAAGGCATTGGTTTTGACCTATTTGCCAGTATCATCGATATTGATGATACCGTCATTTCCCAGGAAACTTCGTCATCTGAGCAGCAGTTAAACGCTCAGCTTTCAAATGAGCTTACAGATAACAATGATGTTTCATCAAGTTCCACTCCAAAAGACAAAAGCGAAAAGCCAACAATAAAAAAAGCGCAACCGATGCCAAAAAAGGAAACACTTCTGGAAAAAGAACTGAATGAAATTAACAAACAGCAAACCAGTAAATTTCGCAGAGTTCAGCCATCCCAATCGTCCTTGTTACAACATAAAAAATCAGGGATAAAATCGGAAGACATCGATTTTTCCACTTTTTTAAAATTGGACGAAACCAAACTTGGCGAGGGGCATATTTGGGATGTTCATCCCGGTGCTATTATGGCCCTGGCTATCAAACATAAAAAAACAGGCGTGATGACGTTCTGTGATGCAATTTCTGAATCCAGGATGTATTGGCAGGACGGAAAACTTTTATACGCAAGGTCAACGAAACCCGAATTCCGTATTGATCAGGTTTTATTCGGTATGGGTCTGATAAATAAAGCCCAAAAACACACGGCCGCTGATCTTTGGGAATCTTCGGGAGGCATGAGAACAGGCACTGCTTTGATTCAAATGCAAATGATAAATCCCATTGAGCTTACGGAAGCAATAAAAGAGCAAATTCGCATGATTATACATGATGTTTGTGCGATGCCTGCTGGTGATTTCGCTTTTCGAAGCCGTGGTTTGCCTTCCGCTGAATACGTGGCTTTTGATATTTCAACTGAACGGGTGTTTATCAGAAGTTTTAGATCACTGGAACAACTGAATGAACTTGAATCAATCAGTTCTTCTTTGAAATCAAAATTTGTAACAAAAACTGATGCAATAACAAGAGCTCACCATACTCAATTGGAAGGTACAGACATTAACATTCTGAATCGTTTTCGAAAAACAGCATCACTTAAATCAGTCTTTGCAGATACAAATATTGGGCTTCAAGTATTTAAAAACACCGTAACAGCATTATATTTGCTTGACTATCTTGGCATGACCGGAGCAGATAATGCTGCTTAATCGACAATTCGGTCTGCTGTTGCATCCGACATCGCTTCCCGGACCTTTGGGGGTTGGTGATATCGGTGATTCAGCACGCGTTTTCATACAGATTTTGAAAGAAATGGGAGCCGGGGTTTGGCAAATATTACCCTTAAACATTCCAGGTTATGGATTTTCACCCTATTCATCCGATTCGGCATTTGCATGTAATCCGGCGCTGATTGACCTTGAAGACCTGAAAAAAAAGGGGTTGATAGACGCTTCAGATATCCCTTCAACCAGTTTTACACTCTGCAAAACCGATTACGGCAAAACGCTGGCAATGAAATTGATGGCGCTTCGCAAGGCTTTTAATCGTTTCAGAAACTTAAATCTATTTAATGACAGACATTATTCTGAATTTATATCTGAGCATGCATTTTGGTTGAACGATTTTGCACTTTTCAGCACAATCAAAGAATCCCAAAATGGAGCCTCCTGGCTCGACTGGCCAAATGAGTTAAAACACCGTCAACCAGATACGTTGCAACGAATTCAGGACATGAATTCCGACTCGATAAATTTTCACAAGTTTATTCAGTATGTTTTTTTTACACAATGGCAGCAGTTAAAACAGTTTGCGTCTGATAACAACATTCTAATAATCGGTGACCTTCCGATTTTTGTCTCGTACGACTCTGCCGACGTTTGGGCAAATCCACATTTGTTCGATCTGGATGCCGATAAAAATCCAAAATCCATCGCTGGAGTCCCTCCTGATTACTTCAGCTCAACCGGTCAAAAATGGGGTAATCCTCACTATAATTGGGATAATAATCGTCAAACAGATTATCGATGGTGGAAACAACGAGTACGCGTTTTACTGTCATTGGTTGATATAATCAGAATTGATCATTTTCGCGGCTTTGAAGCTTTCTGGGTTATTCCGGCTCATGCTCCCACAGCAGAAACAGGTATATGGAAACAAGGGCCAGGAGAATCTTTTTTCAGCGAGTTGAAAAAGACATTTGGCTTGTTGCCTATTATAGCAGAAAATCTGGGGGTGATCACATCAGAAGTTGAAGCATTACGACATGCTTTTGGTTTTCCCGGCATGCGCGTTTTACAGTTTGCATTTGATGACCAGCCATCAAACACCAACCTGTTTTTTCACCATCATCCGAACGACGTCGTCTACACCGGCACTCACGACAATAACACTATTCTTGGCTGGTGGCAGGACATGTCCAATACACAACGATGCACTGTTCAAAAACAAATGGAAACTCTGCTGGGACATTCCGTAACGAATATTGTTACCGACATGATCCGTATTGCAATGGGTTCTGTCTGCAATCTTGCTGTTATCCCTCTTCAGGATATTCTTCAGCTTCCTGCATCCGCTCGTATGAATAAGCCCGGCACAACCGACGGAAACTGGCTCTGGCAGATGACAGATTTTCACTCACTACAAACTCAGTCATCCCGACTTCGTTCTCTGGCTTTAGCATTTGATCGTCTGGCAAATCCTGTGTCAGGATGAGAACAGTGACATCTGACCTTTCTGTATCATAGGCAAATCGTTATCCTGCCTTAAAATTTGTGTACAGATATCCGAGATGACCTTGAACCGTTGCATATATTCTGAGTCAACAAACACGTAGAGTTTCCAAAGCTTTCCGTATTTTTCCTGTAGTGAAAGCACTTCCTGATTCTGCCAATCACCCAGAGGCCGTGCTTTTCTGTCATCAACCTTGACCAGAACATTTGCTTCTTTCAAATTCATTTTTGGGGGCGGCGCATAGATGATCACTGATTCCACAGGTATGCCTGCTTCGCGAGCAATTCTTTTTTCTGTTTTGCTTCTTTGATTGTTGGTGTTTAAGTGATAGGCACGGGATAATTTCTGTTGTTGAGCAGTTGTCAGGTGATGATCCGTCAATACATAGCAACGCTTGTAAAGACTCCGGCGTAAATAGCATGATAAAAGTCTGTTTACAATTGAATCATGCATGAATTTTTCTTTCAGTAAAAACAACAATGCTTCATCAGACAATTCGAATAGAACTGATGAATCAAAACCCAGTTCCACACATCGCTCGACAGCTCTGGACAGCATTGCTCCAGCAGCAATTTTTGCATGATGATAATACACTCTTTCTGTCAGAAAATATCGAATACGCAACAAATGTATCACTTCAGAAAACGCATCATGGCGAAACAGGCCATCCTTCTGAAGATTCAGAATAAGCGTATCATTTTCCAGATTAAAGTATCTGAAAATCCGATTGTCATAATCTATATTCAACCCGCAAAACCGACTGTCTCGTCGCAGATAATCAAGCAAATCCGCACAAATTGTGTGTGAAATTACCTGACTGGTCCAGTTCAAATTTTTGTCTGAGTCATGTTTTTCTTTTAACAACTCCAAAACACGCTCCAGCATATTTTCAGAAGCAAGCAGATCACCCGCTTCACCATGTTCTAAAAAATACTCCAATCGTTTGCTATCAGCATCATGACGAGCAAAAATCCTTCGTTCATCTTCCAGAGTATGCCCAAACGGAATATGTGTAATATCATGCAAAAGCGCCGCAACCGAAACAGCATTTTCATCTTCCGGTGAAATCGTTGTATACCCATTGTTTTTCAACGCCTGAACAAGACATTTGACCATATAACACGTGCCTATCGAATGCTCAAACCGTGAATGCTGCGCTGACGGATAAACAAGATGTGATGTTCCCAGTTGCCGAATACCACGTAATCGTTGCATTGATCCAGTGTCAAGAAGTTTCAGTTCAAGTTTCGTCAGTGGAACATCACCATGCACGGCATCTCTGACTGTTTTGGAACCTCTCATAACAAATCTCCTGAAATTATTAACAAGCGCTTCACCTTCTTTATACTGTCATATTGAAACAGTATATGGAACAAAGATTTTGAATGGACAGATCCGGTTTGCATTCATATAATCGGAATGAGTGTTTGTATCATTTGAATTTTTTCAAAGGAGATTTTAATGAAGTTCTTTCTGGATACTGCAAATGTTGACGAAATAAAAAAAGCGGCAGAAACCGGATTGGTTGATGGAATAACCACCAATCCTTCGCTTGTTGCTAAAACTGGTCGAAAATACAAGGATGTTTTAAAAGATATTTGCAGCATTGTTAATGGTCCCATTTCTGCGGAAGTCGTTTCTGAAGATACCGAAGGCATGCTAGGTGAGGCACGGGATCTTGCCAGGATTCATTCAAATATTGTCATAAAAATACCGATGACAAAACAAGGTCTTCCAGCAGCAAAAAAACTTGTTTCACAAGGAATACCCGTCAATATGACACTTGTGTTCTCGCCTTTACAGGCGCTGGTATGCGGCAAGTTGGGTGTAGACTATGTCAGTCCCTTCATCGGTCGTCTTGACGACATCTCACATTACGGGATAGAACTGGTTTCGGATATCATGGAAATTTACGACAATTACAATATTGATACGGAAATAATAGTTGCGTCTGTCAGGCATCCTCTACATATCCTTGATGCAGCAAAAATTGGAGCCCATATTGCAACCGTTCCAGCAGCGGTATTTGAAAAAATGATCCTGCATCCCTTGACAGACAAGGGTATGGAAATGTTTCTTGCTGATGCTGCAAAAATACCGTCAAATTAGGTTCAGGATGCTGTGCGGCTCCAGATAAAACCTGTTAAGGCGCCCAAAACTGCTGACAAAACAAAAAGCATAATCGGATAAACAGTTAAACTGGCTGGCATCCATTTTTCGACAAGATTCGTGTAAATCACAACAGACATTAAAAAACCAATAAAAGCGCCTGATATCATTGTATTTAAAGGAGGAACCCGTTTTTCAACCCCCGAACATTCAAGCAAATCACACAACATCCAGAAATAACCCAGTGTTGCACAGATCGCCATCAACAGGCCGAAAAAAACCAGAGGGGATTCGGAAATGGCTGAAGGTACAAATGCGGGAAGAGCTGAATACACAACAGAGGCGGCTAAAAATCCTGTAAGCAGGCCTGCGCCAGCGCCCTGGAGCGCCCGAAACATAATCTGATTATTCGTTCTTAAATCATCTGACTGACTGCTTTTAGTCATGCAAACCTCTTTCTATACAGAACTCCAAATCATTCGCAAATATTCCCGGCTTAACAAAAGATATTGCCGTTCTCTGGAAAAAACTTCCAGAGTGAACGTGTTATCATACCCGGTTTTTTTCAGTTGTTGAAGAATATGTTTCCATGGTATCCCTCCTGCCCCCAACGGTAAGTGAAGATCATCATTTCTACCGAAATTGTCCGATAAATGGACATGTTTCAGACGCTGTTTGAAATGCCTGAGATGTTCAGAAACCGTATTGCTTGGCACATGCAGATTCGCGTGCCCCACATCCAATAAAAACTCAAGTTGTTTGTATTTTCTGAATAATGCCTTCAATATCTTTATTGAATCTTTGGTGTTCATCACATTTTCAAGGAGCAATGTTATGTGTCTGCTGTCAGCCTCTTGAGTAATAGTTTTCAAAGCGTTATCCCATAACTCAAGCTTCCTTTGGAATGGAAACATTCGATGAGGATATGAAAACCCGGCATGTAATGTAACTTTTCGGACTTCCAACTCACAAAATACGTCCAACTGCCTGCATATTATATCAGCAACTGCCCGCTGTAGCGATTTAAACGGTGAGTCAATAGGTAAGTAATAAGCTGTATGACCAATGGCATATTTTCCATTATCCGAAAGTATTGTTTTCAGATTTCTGGCATCTTGTATATCGATTATTCCCTGCGGCGGTTCCATCGTAAAATCAATAAAGTCGAATTTCTGTTCTATAAGAAACTGAATTTCTTCTGTTAATGAGTTTTGAGGGTTGTTCATCATTCCGATATGCATACGCGTCATCTCCAAAGCTTTTCCTGCACATCACGATAAACCAATACAGGGATAACTGCAAAAGAATCTGATTAATCTTTCGCAACGTCATGATATAATTGCTATACTTGTTTATTGAAATCGTTTCGCTGTTTTTGACAGGAGGACGTTTTATGAAGCGGTTATTATGTTTGGTAATGGGTTTTACTCTGTTTCTTATCGGTTGTGCCGGTGACCAGGAAACTGTGGAACCGGTAGTTGACAGTCAGGTTCTGTTTCAGACCAGTCTGGACATGGAAAAATGGTTTGTTAATGTTCGCTTTTTAAAGCATATGTGCACAGAAGCCTCACAAGCCATGTCAGACAGGATGATGCAGCGTCAATATCAGGACTCGGATATTGCTATTGAAGCCATGGTAAATCATTTTAAGAAAACCAATGGCTTAATAGATCGACTTAATGAATATCTGACCAATATGCGCCGCGAAGAAGCACGTCTTGATGCCATAAAAGATAAGGATGCAAGGATTTATGACAATTTGAAAATCTGTAATAATCTTCTGGAGCGCTATATTGATTTGATTTCATCAGTTCCGGTTACTCACCAGATTTTTTTAGATAATCGTGACGATATACACAGACAGTTGTCATCCATTATACGTTTGTTGCAGATTGAATACCCGCTGGCTTCTGAAGAACTGGAATCCCTTACTTCAATGGATAATGCATCATATCGATCACTTATACAACAAATCAGGTCTGCACCGTTACCGGCTGTTGACAGACACCATGAACCTGAAGACATAATAGATGTGCCCCCTCCCACACCAACAGTTCCGCCCCTGATAACGTGGCGGGACGCAGATGGTTTTATTCACATGGGATATGATCCGCCTGATGAAGTTGAAATTTTGCGCACACAAACACTGGTGTCTGAACCTGATGAGCCCATAGTTTCAACACCCATTCCCGACGAAGAGCCAGCAGAGGAATTGCCAACACTTATGTGGGTAGATGCCAATGGAGTAACGCATATGGGACACGAAGTTCCCGAAGGTTATGAAGGCAGACCTGTCAGAGATATTCCGCTGATGATTGGTGATTAGATTTCGTTTCGGTGTCTTTATGCAAATCAGACCATAATCGTTCTGAGTAATTGATCAGGAGAAACCATGCGGCTTACCTGGGCGGAAATAAATCTTGCGGCGCTCCGACATAATTTACAATTGATCCAACAAACCGTTCAACCAGCTAAAGTAATAGCAATTGTAAAAGCCAATGCCTATGGCCATGGCATAATTCGTGTGTCACGGACTGCAGTTGAAGCAGGCGTTGAATATCTGGGTGTCGGTTTTCTTGAAGAAGGTTTGCTATTACGTAAACGCGGATTCAAAGTGCCTATATTAGTTTTGGGAGGTGTTTTGTTTCATCAGGTAAACCAGTTCATTCATAACAAACTTGATATTACAGTATCATCACTGGGACTGGCATACGCTGTAAATAAAGAAGCCGAGCAAATGGGCAAAACAGCTCGGATTCATCTGAAATTTGATACCGGATTCAATCGAATAGGAATGCACTATGCAAATGCAGATGAAGTTTTCAAACGCATTATTCCGCTTAAAAACATTAAAATAGTTGGTATTTATTCGCATTTTGCTAACTCTGACGAACCGGAAAATGCCTATACTGATATTCAATTTGACCGATTTCAACAAGTAATAGCATCAGCACACAAATGGGGTATCAATCCTGATTTCATCCATATCGCTTGTTCCGGGGCCATTTTTTACTATAAAAATATGTTTTGTAATATGGTTCGGGCAGGCCTTGCAATGTATGGATTGTATCCTTCGATCAATAGTATCCGAACACTGGATGTGATTCCAATTCTGAGTTTTAAGTCGCGGGTAGTCTTTTTAAAAACCGTTCCTGTCGGGGAACCAATCAGCTATGGTGGCACTTTCGTTACATCCAGGCCTACTCGAATTGCAACGATACCTGTTGGCTATGGTGATGGCTATACTCGTCGTCTGTCCAATAATGCAGATGTACTGATCAGAGGCAAACGGTTTCCCGTAATTGGAAATGTGTGTATGGACCAAATTATGGTTGATTTGAAAGATGACACAACCATTGAAACCGGCGATGAGGTTGTATTATATGGGCGTCAGGGACAAGCAATGATTTCTGTTGAGGAAATTGCGGAAAAAGTCGGCACTATATCATATGAAGTAACAACATGGCTGGCCAGACGTGTTCCTCGAGTTTCCAGGGAAACACTGGAGCTGACATGACGACATATCGCATTATTCTGGTGATGTCACTTCTGATTCCATTAGCAGTGGTGATAACCACCCCGGCAGATATTATGGTCCCGGGGTTTTTCGCTGATGAAGCGGTATATTTTGCCATGATTCAAAGTCTTGCTTACGATTTTAACCTGCAGTGGTCTCGTACAGATATGGAACGAATTTGCCAGATTTATCCGGCAGGACCCGTCGGAATTATTCTGAAAGAAATGCCGAATAATACGATAGTATATGCCAAGCCTGTCACATATCCGTTCTTTGCATCAGTTTTTTTTATGGTTTCAGGACCCAAAGGAATCATCATTTTCAACTTGCTCCTGTTCTGGTTAATCATCACTCTTCTGGCAAACCATTGGGGCGCAACAACAAAATCAGCTCTGTTTTCCATTACCACACTAACCTTGACCGCATTTTCACCGTATGTCCTCTGGACACATCCCGAGATATTTACCGCTTTTTGTATGGTCATGTTTTATATCGGCTGGCTGAAATCAAATTCAAAACTTTATGCTTCCATCATCATGCCACTCAGTCTTGCATTAGCCGTGACTGTCAAACCACCTCTGCTTCTGTTAGGCATTCCACCGGCTATAGAATTACTGAAGAAAAAACGTTTCCGCCCATTTCTGACTTTTTTTATCACAATCACAGTCATTGCATTGATAAGTATCCTGTTGACAGGTCACTTGAATCCTTATGAAGGCAACAGAAAAATCTTTTCAACCCAATTCCCGCTTGATTCACCAGAAAATTTGTTTGACCAGGGAGACAGTTGGTCAATGCAGGAAGCACGTTTTTATTTCGACAGTAATGTTTTCTATTGGAATCTTCTATATATGTGGATTGGACGTTTTTCAGGCATCCTATGGTATTTTTTCCCGGGTATAGTAACAGCTATTCTTGCTTTGTTCACAAAAAATAACAGAAAAGGTAAACAACTGTTGTTGTGTGTTCTGCTTCTACTTGTTATCCAGATTGTCATGATTCCAACAAACTACCACGGTGGCGGCGGAGCGCTTGGCAACAGGTATTTTATTAATCTCTATCCACTTGTGTTGTTTGCCCTGCCAAAGCTGCCCCAAAAACAGATACTGATTGGAGTGGCTGTTGTTGCTGGCCTCTTCAGTGGCCCATTCTTAATTCATCCATGGTTGTCCTCATACCAACCCGGTGAATTCACACGTTCAGGTGTGTATTCAAAGCTTCCATCCGAATGGACACTTTCTGGAGCCTATCCAATTTTTCATCCTGACTTGTATCTGGTCAATTTACCGGGGGTTAACGGATACTTTTATTTTCTTGATCGGAGATCAAGTGGGCAAATCAACAATGGGTTTAAAGTTTTTGAAGGTTCTTATACAACAGTTATCCTGGAACTGGATGAACAGCAGGACTACCTGGATTTCTTTGTAACCGGTCAGAATCATAAAAGCCGTGGGGTTTTTGATTCTCAAAGAAGCACGACATCTTTTTATGCTATTCCAGAGCAGACGCGACAGTTTAGAATGAATCTGGGTAAACCACATATAAAAACTGATATTTACGGCAGACAACGTCATGTTTACCAATTAAAAATACAAGTTACACCATGGACAGAAAATCGTTATCAACTATCAGAAGGTTTATATGATACCTATGTTTTTTTTCAACCTGTTATACGTAACACTTGACAAGAAAGTTACAAGGAAATCCATGAAAAGAATCTTGTTTTCAGACCTTGAAATCCTGTATTAATTCAGTGGTGAGGGACTGAACGATGCACATGAACTCTTGTTCATATACACAATCCAGCTATAAAGTGGTCGAACTGTCCACCGTAACAGATGAAACGATTGAAGAAGCGTTGAATCTTTGGACATCACGTGGCTGGGTTTTTGATCAAATACAATTTGTGGTTCGGGATTCGTCACGACGGCCATCCATGGCTTTTATGTTGTTCACCAGACCATTTATTTCCGGCGAATCCGAAGACGCACCAGATACACAAACAAACAATACAAAGCATTCAAAGTTAAGTGAATTGCACCAGGGAGATATCAATGAGGTTAATATATCTTGATCACAATGCGACAACTCCACTTCGACCTGAGGTTAAAAAAGTAATTACTGACAGTCTTGATGTGTTCGGTAATGCCTCAAGTCTTCACCCTTTTGGCTACGAAGCTAAAAAACGTCTGGAACAAGTTCGAAAACAAGTGTTGGACATTATTCATGCCACTGAAGGTCAGGTGGTATTTACCAGTAGTGGGTCTGAAGCTAACAACCTTGCTCTGAAAGGTCTTGTTTGCACTGGCACTCAATGCAGGCACACCCTTTGCGAAAGTGAAGGTTTCCATTTTATTACCACAGAAGTTGAGCATCCAAGTGTCTATCAAACAGCCAGTTGTCTAAAACATTTGGGGGCTGACGTAACGTATCTCCCGGTCGACTCCAGTGGAATGCTTGACCCGGAAACTCTTGAAAAATCAATTCAACCGAATACAGTGCTGATATCCATCATGATTGCCAATAATGAAGTCGGAACAATAATGCCTGTAAAAGAGCTTGGTCTGATTGCCAGAAAATTCGGTATTCCATTTCACGTAGATGCAGTTCAGGCAATTGGTAAAGTACCAGTTGATGTAGATGAAATGAACATTGATCTATTGTCATTGAGTGGTCATAAACTGAATGCACCTAAGGGTATCGGCGCTTTATATGCCAGACAAACAATGCATTTGTGTCCATTAATTCACGGTGGACATCAGGAACTCAATCTTCGGGCTGGTACAGAAAATACGCTGGGCATATTTGCATTGGGCGCTTCACTGGAAGCAGCTATGAATCATGGACCCCAAGAAATGGAACAGATAAAAAAACTGCGTGACCAGCTTCACCAGAAAATTTGTGAAAAACTGGATGGGGTTCACCTGAACGGGCATCCAGAACAACGTTTACCTGGGACGTTGAATCTGCGCTTTGACAAGATAGACGGCGCTGCAATTCTTGAAATGCTTGCCATGCAGGGAATCGCTGTTTCATCTGGTTCAGCATGCTCAAGCGGTTCGGACAATCCCTCTCATGTACTAACCGCAATGGGGCTGACACCCGAAAAAGCCCGTTCTTCGATCAGAATTTCTCTGGGATACGGCAATACCGAAGAAGAAATCAACATTGCGGCTAAATCAATTATTGATACTGTTAACAAATTGCGCGCTCTGTCCCCGCTTTAAGGACATAACTGGCCTCAACCTTGTCGGGTAAGTTCAGGAAATGTAACCAGCCCGGTAATCTCCCAGTCAAAACTTCCCTTGGGAAGATTTACCTGAATCTCATCACCCACCTGTTTGCCAAATAACGCCCGGGCAATCGGTGATTCGACTGTGACAAGGATGTCATCACTTGCCTTATGTGACGGTTCTTCACCATCAAAAACAATCAGATATGTTCTCTCCTGTTCAGAATCCAGATCCTCAACAGTCACTCTGCTTCCATAAGCAACTCGATTGTCAGGCAAATCATCCAGATTAACTGATTTAAGACGATTCAGAAGCTTTTCCAATTGCGTGATTCTGGATTCTACAAACAATTGACGTTCTTTTGCCATTTCATATTCAGCATTCTCGCTCAGATCACCCAAAGACATGGCATATTCAAGTTGCCTGGGAATGTCGACCGTCAGTTCGTAAATATATGCTTTGATCTGTTGTTTTAACTTCTTTGTTAATGGATGAATCATTGCTGCTGCTCCCGGGATTTAATATCCTTGTTATTCATAAAATCCATTAAAATATCAACTTCTTCTGCAGACCCTAAAAATAATGGGATTCTTTGATGCAAACGCTTTGGAGAAATTTTCATAATATCTGTTTTTCCATCCGTTGCTTTTCCGCCCGCCTGCTCAACAATAAATGCAAGTGGCGCAGCTTCATACAGATATCGCAGTTTCCCCTCTGGCGCTTTGCTGTCAGCCGGATACAGGAAAATGCCGCCCTTTAAAAGGTTTCTATGAAAATCAGCCACCAGTGAGCCTATATAGCGATGACTCATGCCTCTTCCACCTTTGTTTTTGGAAAGCTTGATATGCTGTATATAATTCCTGATCGATTCCGGCCATTTGTTTTGATAGCCCTCGTTAATACTGTAATACTTCCCCGTTTTCGGTATTCTGATTTGGGAGTGTGATAACAGAAATTCTCCAATTGATGGTTCAAGCGTGAACCCAAAGACTCCCTGACCACTTGTATAAACAAGCATAGTCGAAGAACCATAAAGCACATATCCGGCTGCAACCTGTTTGTATCCTGGCTGAATACAATCAATTTCGTCACCGCGAGGTGCGTATGAAACTTTTCTTAATATTGAAAATATTGTCCCGATACTGACATTTACATCGATATTACTGGAACCATCCAATGGATCCATATTCAAAACATAATTGCCCGTCGGATATTCGTCGGGAACACGAATGATGTTCGGGTCCTCTTCACTCGACAATGCACACAGTAGTCCCAGGTGTGTCAATGACTGAGTAAAAATATTGTTTGCCAGAATATCCAGCTTCTGAACGTCCTCACCCTGAATGTTAGTTCTTCCTGCACGGCCAATAATATCGGCAAGTCCAGCCCGGTTAACCTCCCGGGAAACAATTTTTGCTGCAAAGGATAACTCACTGAATAGTTTCGTAAAATCTCCTCGAGCTTCAGGATATCGCCTCTGTTGATCCAAAAAATGCCGTTCCAGCGAAATAATGCTCTTCATTTCATCACTCCATATTCTGCTGGTTCAATCTTTCTAATCCGTCGGAGTTGCTGTTGGTGACGGTGTGGGGGTTACTGGCGGAGGAGTCGGCGTTGGCAGACAATCACCACAGTCCCCTTCATTTGTAACAATCCATTCAAATATCTGGCCAGATTGCAGATATGGGGTGTAAACCTCTTCACAGGAAAACTGACTGTCATTCCAGGGATATGCTTCCAGAAGATGAACACCCCTGTTAACATCAGTTTTTTCAAACTCGTCTCCGGGATTCATGCTTTCTTGATTTATACCATCAATATGCAGTTTGAACAGGCAATCCGATTCATTATAAACTCTTATTACAGCATCATTGTCCCAGTCACCATCATCCTCAAAAAGATCACATCCCACTAACATTAACAAAAATGCACCCGTAAAAATCACAACAAAAAAATAAACTGTTTCTTTTCTCATCGGTTACATACCTCTATCGCACAAAAGCAACTGCACTACTCTATCTGATTATCTTCCCTGTGTCTATATTCTTAAACTATTTATCATTGATGCAGTGAAACATTTTAAGTTGTCAATCGTCAAACAATCAACAAAGCGGAGGATTGCTTTATGAAAAAGATCCTGCTGATTACATACATATCGCTCATATTGCTGCTTGTCATACCTGTTACTCAGGGAAGACGGCCTCAATTTGATCCTTTTTACTATCCTGAGCATCCTGTGATAACACCCGGCTTTCAAGGCAATCTGGACAGCAGCTACGTTAAGCATCCAGAACTCTTTTGGGATGGCGCCAACTTCAGAATATATTACACCGGAATTGATTGGATGGGAGTGTCCAGGATTCTTCTTGCCTTATCTGACAATCTGGTTGACTGGACACCGGCTGGAATAGTATTGGAACCCGGAGGTGACACCTTTGACAAAGACGGCGTTTCTGCGCCGGAAATAATAAAAGTGGATGGTATCTATCACTTGTACTACACCGCAAGTAACGGTCAGTGGTTTCAAATTGCGCATGTGTCCTCAAGTGACGGAATTAATTTTTCCGGTCAGAGAAACATCGTTTTAGGTCCATCGTACAATAGTGAACGATTCGATTCTATTGGCGTAGGTAACCCTTCGGTTATATATCATAATGACATGTTTCATATGGTATATCGGGGATATGATGGCTCGCCCTGGCGTCGTTTGGGGTTGGCAACCTCATCCGATGGTCTTGAATTCACGCGGTTAATGGTTGACCACGATCGTGGAGCAATATTTGGTCGTGGTCCCAAGGGATTTGACGATGGAGGTGCTGATGATCCCGAAATCTGGCTGGGTAATGATAATTCAGTTCGAATGCTATACACAAGTTTACATTACTGACTGGACCGGCCGATGTTCCGCATAGGTTATGCGGTTAATGGTTTCAAAAGCTGGAACAGACGAGGTATGATCAAGGCGATTGGAAAAGAAAATGAATGGAATGGTTTTGATTTTCGGTCACCATCTGTTCTTGACTTTGGTGACTATACACTGATTGCGATGGAAGGCTGGGCTGATCGCTACAGTTCAGCAATAGGTTTAATGATAGGAGTGGAACGATGGTTGAAACCATTTGATAATGCTGTTGTTATCAACCGCAGGCAATCACAGACGTCAAGCATTGAACTGGGCAATTACGGCGCAGGCAATTTGACAATTACCGGTTTCACAGTGACTAATCCAGTGTTCTCGGTCCAAAATCCATCCGAACCCTTCATATTGAAGCCTGCAGAAAAGCTGAAGATTTATATAGGTTTTCAACCGGAAAACAGTATGCCTTCTGCTGGAATACTGCGTGTTTTCAGTAACTCAATGATTAATAATCCGACAGACATTCTGCTTATAGGTTTTTAGATCAACATACTTCGAATTCTTTCAACAACATCCATTCCAACCCCGGTAACACCCAAAGGCCTGTTTGTTTCATCATGACAATCCGATCCTCCAGTTTCCAGTAACAGGCTATGCGCTGCCAAATATTCGCGCAGTGTTTGCTTCCATTCAGTTGTATGGCCTGGATATTCTATTTCCAATCCCGATAATCCAACTTTCAGAAATCGGTGGAACAGCCTATCAACAATGCCAAAAGGCGGAAGCACTTCTTTATAGAAATTGTCACCGGGATATGATCCGGCGGCCGGATGAGCTAAAACCAGGACCAATGGCCATTTGACCAGATAGTTCTGCAAAATATGTAACTCGGAACCGGATGGAACATAGGCCAAAGAATCGTTTCCAATAATCTGGCTGATGGTTTCTTTGCGGTTAACTCCCATATCGTTTAATGCCAGAGCAAAATGTCGGCGCGATATGCGCTTGCCGTGCCTGTAAACATCATTAGCCGTAAGCTCTCGGGGCATTAATGGGGTTTTTGATTTGGGAGCAAAGTTTTCGTTTATGGCCTCTATTCTTAAACGGGTCAGTTCAGCGCCTCGGCCCAATGACAGAACTGACAATGTTTCATTTGTAAACTCATCACAGTTTAGCAGTTCTTCAGAAAAATATGCCAGCAAATGTAATGAACCAACAAAAAATTCTTCACGAAAACGAACTGTTATTTCCATACCAGGAAGAATCTCAACATCAGTCTGACTGGCTGCATTCAATGCATCCTGTAATCCCTCAATCGTATCATGATCTGTTATACCCAGAACCTGGATACCCATATCATTGGCTTTCTGCACTAATTCTGCAGGCGTATACATTCCGTCGGATGCTGTTGTGTGATTATGCAAATCTGCTTCAAATTTCACTTTTTTCATTTTCTCATCAGTTCCTTTTTCAGATAGCAGGAAAAATCCGAATTTGGACTTTGCCTTCAGTTGCAATAAGGTCTAATATAAGTTTGCTGATAATTCAACAGGGAGGTTGGAAATGGCAATAGGAAACAAACCGTTTACAATTTATCATGACAGACGCGATGATGTTCATAAAGCGGCAATGTCAGCTTTGCAGGTAGCGCTAAATCTTAAACCTGAAGAACGTATACTGATATTGGCGAATCCTGATGATGATTTACCAATAATAGCAAAAAGCGTTTATAATGCGGCCCTGGAAATTGGGGCGTGTCCGACACTGCTGTTTCAACCTGCCCGATCAAGAGTCGATTTTGCTGAAAAATCAACCCTTGCCGCTATCTCAACTGAACCGGACGTTATGTTTTCAGTTACTCGAGAAAGCCTGGGTAATGATCCCAGAGGCCTAACTGATCCATACAGAAAAGGAAAATTAACATTTAATCACATTTTCTATTACCTTATAGCTACCGGAAAAGCCCGGGGCGCTTGGTGCCCCTCTGCCAACCTGGACACATTTTGTCGCGCGGTTCCAATTGATTATAATGCTATGTGGGAAAAGGCGCGACATTTAAACAGTCTGTTTGACCAGGCAAAAAAAATCCATGTGTCCACCCCCGGAGGAACTGATCTGACAGTTGATATGACCAATGTCCGTGGAATGTTGGACGATGGTGATTATCGATTTCCTGGTTCAGGCGGAAATCTTCCTGCAGGGGAAGTGTTTTGCATTCCAGCCAGAAACAGTTATGGAATTGCAGTTATAGATGGACCCGCTGGTCTTCTGGATGGTGTTTTGATACCCCTGATTCCATTTGAAATGCGCATTGAACAGGGCCAGGTTGTAGTCATTGACGGCGGAATTGAAGCCAAAAAATTTGAAGACTGTGTCAAACTAATGAAACAGGCGACTGAAAACCAAATTAAAGAAGGTATAATATCGTCAATACAAGCGGATAATTATCGCAGAAATTGCACAAATCTTGCTGAATTCGGAATAGGACTGAACAGTTCAGCAAAACTTGTCGGTAATATGACAGAAGACGAAAAAGTGCTTAATACCTGTCATATTGCTGTTGGTGATGACTGCTATGGAAATGCTCCTGCAGTAGCCCATCTGGACTGCATAATGAAAAACCCCACCATCACCATTTATCTTGATAATGATAAGGTTTTCAAAATACAACCAGAAAAGTGAACAGTTTGAGCACTATTTACTGTAGCTGTTCTATTGCCGACGCTATACGTCGTACACCTTCCTGAAGATTGTCCATCGATGTTGCAAATGAAATTCTAATGTTGTCAGATGCTCCGAACCCTTCACCGGGTACCAGCGCGACATGGGCTTTTTCCAACAAATAATCACATAAATCCAAAGATGATCTGATTGTGCCATTCGGATGTTTCCGATTAATAAGAGATTTGACATTTGGAAACAGGTAAAATGCACCTTGAGGAGTATTTGCTTTCATGCCCGGAATTTTATTGATGGCCTGAACCAGATAGTCTCTGCGCTTTTGAAACTCCATGGTTCTTTCATTTAAGAAAGACTGATCACAGGAAAATGCTTCCAGGGCAGCTTTCTGAGATATTGACACAGGATTGGAAGTGACATGATCCTGAATTTTTTTCATTGCTTGTATTATATTTTCCGGTCCTGCAGTATATCCTATTCGCCATCCTGTCATTGAATAGGCTTTGGAAGCTCCATCAATAATAACAGCATGACTCTTGATTTCAGGCATAACAGATACAACCCTTTTAAACACATAATCCTGATAAGTGATTTTAGAATAAATTTCATCTGATATAATAAAAAGTTTGTGTTTATGTGCTATCTGTAAAACGGCATACAGTTGTTCAGGCGTATAGGCTGAACCCGTCGGATTGGAAGGGTTGTTCAGAATAACCGCTTTAGTACGATCATCGATTTTTTGAGCCAGCTCATCCGGTGTCATCACAAAATTGTTAGATTCTTTTGTATCAACTGTAACCGGATGACCCCCCAGTAACTTCACCTGTTCAGGATATGAAACCCAATATGGTTTGGGAACAATGACACCTTCTCCGGGGTTGATTGTCGCGGCCAGAGCCAAATAAATAGAAGTTTTGGCACCTGTACTAACAATAATTTCTTTAGGTTCGTAAACAAGATTATCATCCTCTTTCAAACGAGCAATAATGGCTTGTTTTAACTCAGGAATTCCATCGCTTTGTGTGTATTTCGTGTAATTCTGTTTAATCGCTTCAATACCCGCGCTCTTTACATTGTCGGGAGTTAGAAAATCGGGCTCACCCACACTAAAATCAATGACCGAAATTCCTTGTCTTTTCATGTCTTTAGCTTTTGCTGATATCTTTAACGTCAGCGAAGGCTCTAATTGATTAACAAACTCAGATAAAATCATAAAATCCTCCATATTAAAAAAATACTCTCGCTAATCCGGGATATATTGTTTCCAGTTGTCGTTACATCTGGTAAAAAATCCAAAAATCAAAATATTTTTACGCTCAGCAATTGTTTTGATCCGATCAATATCATCAAAATCAACCTCAAGCGCCATGCCACAATCCGTTCCCAATTGTCGGGGTTTAATACGAGTTTGAAATGATATACCTTCCTTTTCCAAAATACTTTCCATCAACATGTGCAAGTGAACGGTTTGCATCAATACAATAACGTCACCATTTGTCATTAGCAATTCCTTGCTGAATGTTCAAGGGCTTTGAACATAACATGCATATCTTCATCTGTATTAAACAATCCCGGGGAAATCCGTATGGTACCTTCCGGATAAGAACCTGCTGTTTGGTGTGCCCAGGGCGAACAATGCAATCCGACTCGAGTAATCACACCGTGATTTTTATTCAGCATCTCTGCAACATCAACAATGTCTTTCCCCTCAATATCAAAACTGAAAACAGGAAGTCTGTTCCTGGAAGTTCCTGGCCCATACATTTTCAGCCCTTTGATACAGAGTAAACCTTCAAGCATTTTTTCAGAAAGCCTGGTTTTGCTTTTACTAATACTTGTCACGCCTGTTGTCCGAATATAATCCAGTGATGCAGACAAGCCTGCAAGACCTGGTATATTCGGAGTGCCAGATTCATAACAGTCCGGTAAAACCTCCGGTTGAAAATCCGAATCAGAAAAACTTCCGGTTCCGCCGAAAACTAAAGGGTCAGGTTTGCAGCGTTCAGATATGTACAGAAAACCAATACCTGTAGGTCCAAGCAAATTTTTATGTCCCGGGCCAGCCAGCAAATCTATATTATTTTGTTTCACATCAATATCTACAGCTCCAATTGTTTGTGCTGCATCCACCATGAAAAAAGCATTGCTGTCTTTCAATATATTGCCTATGTAATGAAGCGAATTAACTGCTCCAGTAACATTCGAAGCATGATTGATAACCACCATTTTTGTTCGTTCTGTTATTCTTTTCAGTATCGAATCAATATCTGCAAAGCCCTCAGGAGATGACTGCACAACTGTTAATTTGATACCAGCCTGTTTTTCCATATAGCGCAAAGTCCTTGAAACAGCATTATGTTCCATTGAGGTTGTGATCACATGATCTTCCTGCTTCAAGATACCTCTAATCGCAGTGTTAATCATTTGCGTTGTATTCAGACCAAAAACAATCCGTGAACTGTCATCCGTACCCAGCAGATCAGCAAGCGATTGACGCACACCAAAAACCAGTCTGTCGCTGTCATAACTGTGAGATCGACCGGGGCTGCCTTTCATTGATTTGATATTGTTAAACAAGGCCTGTGCCACACCAGGCGCTTTAGGCCAGGATGTTGCTGCATTATCAAAATACAGGTTCATTCTATATCGTCCATCAGGGAATTCTCGTAAACTGACTTTTCATATCCAACATCATTTTCTATCGGTTGCAATCGTTGAATAGTATAAAAATACCCTGTAACCAACCCAATAACAAAGATCAGCATTATTCCAAGCCATTCAATCCTGGTAATATCTTTTTTTTGCTTCTGCTTTTTGCGTTTCATACTTTATCTCCAGACGACTAACAGTTACTAGCCCAAGTGTTAATTATAAAAGAATCGGCAAAAGCTTCAATTGTTTTGGTTTGTTCATGTACTATTGTTTGATATATTAACATCAGTTCTTCGAATTTCTGATACATATCAGGAGAAATCACATGAAAGTTATTCTTGCAGGTATGAATATTGATAAATTTCAATTGGACGAAATTATCGAAATACTTCAGGGTTTGTCCAAGCATCTGATTGAAGATCCCGGGAATGCCGACAAAGCAACTCATTTCTCGGAATCAATTACGGAATTGCTGGACCAGAATAATCTTACACCAGAAACCTTGTCAGCCGCTTACGCAAGAATAAGTCGTGATCCCCGCCCTGTAGATTTATTGCGGGAAGACGCTCGACTTCAGGTAGGCAAAGCCCGAAGATCAAATCGCAAGATAATTTTTGGGCTGGGTCACGCCTCTGTAGCCGAACATGCGGTTTTTAATCTGGATATTCTGGGAATTTCCCGATATTTATCAGAAATACTGCAATCACACAGATTATGCTCCTTTACAGAAAAGTCACAGCGTTATATTCGGCTGGATCAGGATTATTATGTGCCCGAAATCATCAAAAGCTCATCTGTTGAAAAACATTTCAATACATTCGTGAAAAAACGTTTTGAGGATTATACAGAGCTTACAGAGATGCTTGAAAAAGATTTGAATCATGATCCTTCTTTGAGCGCTGAAGATGCACGATATGTGCTACCCCTGTGCACTAACACACAGATGGGAATGACTGTAAATGCAAGAAATCTGGAAAAAATCCTTCAGCAAGCCGCCTCATCAGATTTCGATGAATTCATTCTTTTTGGGCAAAAGCTTTTTTCTGTTATTGATGGAGTTGCTCCTTCAATTATAAAATACACCGAACCATCACCAAAAGAAAAACATACTGTCAAATCGCTCAGAAAGATATTGGCCTTGAAAGACAGCGACATTATACAATGTTCTGATAATGCTGTTCAGCTTCTTTATTCAACACCAAATGGTGATCAACTTATTGCAAACGCTATTCAAACCAGGCTAACCGGATCCAAATTTGTACACGACAAGTTTGCAAAACTTGATCACCAGGATCAAGCAAATCATATGTTCAAAGAAATATTTCGTTACATGGATCCCTGGGATGCTGTTCCCCGAGAGTTCGAATTTGCTGACTTCATATTTGAGATTTGTATCAGCGCTGCAGCTTATGCCCAGCTTAAACGGCATCGCATGATGACTTTGACAGCAGGTCCGTACAATCATTCACTGGATGTTACCGTTCCACCGATAATGTCAGGGAACCATTGTGAATCTGTATTACGCCGTGCCGCAGAGGAAAGCTTTAAAATGTCGAAACTCCTGTCAGACTTTTCCCCGGGTAACAATGCGTATGCAATGCTGGGTTGTCACAGGCGACGTGTTGTTTTAAAAATCAATGCCAGAGAACTGATACATATGTCCAGACTTCGAGAAGATGAACACGCTCAGTGGGATATAAGAAAAATTGTCTCCCAAATGATTGAGTTGGCTCGAATAAAAATGCCCGGTTGTATGCAACTTGCTTGTGGCAAAGATGTTTTTGAAGCTCATAAAAAATCGCTCGGGTTTTAGCACCTGACGATTTCCCTAACTGAAGATTATTCAACATATCCCTGGCTATGTAAGGAATTATCCAATTCTTTATCCGTGAAAGAAGACAGCAAAAAAAAACCCCGGCAGAAAGCCGGGGTTTTATTATTATCTTTTCAACAATTATGCACCGTAGGGATTGCCCGGAAGAACAAGTGTAAATCCTGGCTGCATTGCACCGTAGGGAGCTG
>PWNJ01000089.1 GCA_003558985.1 candidate division CSSED10-310 bacterium | reverse complement strand
TTTCTGACAAGCAGCACGACACCAACAACTGCAGAAATCACTGCAAGCGTCTATTCAACTATTGCCAAAGCATGGGTTACATTTACTTCTACTGAAGTTGGTACAATCACATTAAACGCTGTTCCTGATTCCGGTATTGCAGCGGATGGTGAAAGAGTTTCTGTTTTGACAGCAAGGGTGCGTGCCTTGAATGGATCGCCTGTGGAAGGTGAAACGGTGTCATTTGTTACAACTGAAGGTCATATCGAACTAGTTGACAGAACCGTTTCGACTGACAGGAACGGCATTGCTACCAGCTACCTGAGAGCGCCATATTCAGCAACGGATATTGTTGCTACTGTAACGGCAGTTGCAGGTGAAAAATTTGCAGAGGTCAACGTTTATTATGATGGATTTCACGGTACACCCCAACCATCTCCAACACCTCAGCCTACATTTACACCAACCGCAACCCCAACAAACACTCCGGAGCAAACTCCGACCAATACCCCAACCCAAACCCAAACCCCAACACCAACCAATACACCACAAAATACTCCTACACCGACATACACTCCGGTAGCTGCAACAGCCATTCCATAGGTGTGTGGCTTCATGCTGTAGGCTGCTTCACAGACAGAACATGTGAAAGTTTCGATTGAGATACACCAGCGGTGTGTTTAAATTTTAACTGTGCTTTAACGGTGTTTCAGGTTGTTTATGAATACCATATTCAGACCTTGCCAGTGCTGTTTATTCGGACATGAATCGGGGACAATTCTAAATCAATGTAAAAAAAACACCCGGGAACGAAATGCTCCCAGGCGTTTGTTTTTCGCTGTCAACTCTGGAATATTACTGCCAGCTCAGCGGTGTAAAATCGAAATTTCCAATCATTTGACCATCAGCTTCATTCAGCATGACAGCCCAGAAGGTAACGGTGCCTGCACCGGCGTTTTGCGGCCATTCGAATGGCGGAAACACATCGACAAACAGTCTTTCATTGCTGGCCAGTGAGATTGGATAATATCCGATTTCCTGAGTCCAGTTCGGGCCGAAAAACCATTGTCCGTATGCTTCCATACCGATAAACAGTTGAATATCTCTTGGTTGAGCCGGGTTAAATATTTTCAGACCGACATGGCAGGTATCGCCAGCTTCATAAATGGCCTGATTGGTATCAATATCCAGACCCGGAGAATGATCAGTTATCCCAAACCATTCCAGAAAGCGCCCCAAAAATTCCTGTCGGGTATTGGGGTGATGCGCCGGATCAATTGAAATACCGTGTAATCCAACACTCATGAACATTAGACGATATTGTCCCTGATACAGCAGGGCACAGGCAGCATTTTGAAGTCGGCTGGGTTCTTCTTTCCATGTATCGGGCGCGCCAGGAGGGAATTCGCGGTTACCGGCAAGCAGTATCGGAATAGCTGTCTCATCTACGATGAATTCATCCGGCCACCACATATATCCGGCGGGAGGATTGGCATCAGGATTTTCAGAAAACACATCTTCAAATCGAAGTTGCATGCCCTCGGTAATAGTACCCGGTACACCCAAGCCATCATAAAAGAACTCATCCTGTTCAATTGCAAGAATACGCAAATATTCCCGTGCAAAATCTCCCGGCGCGGTTTCCTGATAAGCCGGATAATTATACTGAGAATACAGGAACTCCTGCGATGACCAGATCAGGTCTCCTCCAGAGTCCAGGAAATCAGTGATAAGATCAAGACTTCCGCCTTCCTTGGGAACTGCATTAGTCAAAATACCATCACACCAAATAACCACATCATACAGCTTTAGCATGCTTAAAAACGGCAGGTCGTTGTGCCAGACATTCCAGACCTGATAATCAATTGGTGACCTGTCCAGCGCTTCTTTCCAGAAAACTTCAAGGTTTTGCTGCATTGCTCTGGTGTGATCATCATCAACAATCAAAATACGAGCTGGATTAACCGGAACATGGAAAGAGATATTGTTTCCCTGATAGGTGTCACCGCTTGCATTCACGGTAAAGGTGGTAAAACTGCTTTCATTTCCAGTGGTTCTAAAAATAAACGGTTCTGATGTTGTGGTTCCATGAGGGTTGACCGTTCCAAGTGATGCAACGCCATTTTCGAAAGTGACATTTTCTGCTGAGGTAGCTATGACCATATTCAGGTTATGTGCAGGAAAGGCGGTTGTGTTTTTCAGAGTTATCTGAAGAGCAAAACGGTTGTTGCCAAGCGGCCGAATATCATAATTGTGAAGCTCAAGAACAGGCTCGACATTCACACTGAACGACATCTGTTCACCCCGGGGTGAAATATTGGAAATTGTCAGACCGCTAGGATTGTAGTTCCCGTCAGTATTGGGATTTGTAAACCGTCCGAAAGAGGTTTTAGTCGCAGCAGAAAAACCGGCATCAGCCAAATCTCCGTAAGTTTCCGGTGTCGCATCAATAATCCCTACTCTCCAGAAATCATCCCGACCATCGTTGGACCAGGACATGTTGTCATCCACATGATAGACCATTAGTCCGCCTAAAAATCGGGCGGGAAAGCCTTCGAACTGCAATGGAGCATCCAGCCAGCGGTTTTCCATCAGAAAGTAATCATCAGCGCCGGGAATCTGAAACTTGTATGCATTATTTGTTACATGAGTCTGAATGGCATTGATTGTGAAATTGCCCGGTGAATCAATCAGCGTTGGTGTAACCCAGCCCAGTTGATACTTGCACCAGACACTCATGTGAGCCGGTTTTGACCCGGCAGGGTTGCCGGCCATACATCCGCTGGCCATCAGGCAATACCGTCCCACCGGTTCCGGTTTGTTCGTATAACCGACATCATACAAATCGGGCAGACCTAATATATGTCCATGCTCATGACTGATTGTGCCAATGGTTTCCATAAGGTTGTTTCGTCGTAACTCCGGCTGCATGGAATATCGGGAAAGAGTAACTCCATCCAGTTCGATGGGATCAAAAGCGCTGACATGTGACCAGATATCTCTTGGATTGCCGGTGGACTCACCACCGATCCCCATGTGAATAACTAAAACACCTTCCACATTACCGTCTCCGGTATTATCAAACTGGCCCCAGTCAATGTTGTAAGTAACGTTTGCTTTTTCAACCGCTTCACGAGCCATCGCTGCTGCTCCGCCACCAAATCCATAATTGTTCTGGTGATAATATTCATAATCGTGATCCAGGGTTATCCACCCCATGACGACACCGTCAATATCGAACAGGTTGTTGGATGTTTCGCGGTAATAATCGCGCATACTGCCGGTGGGAAATGTTCCGATCGTGAACAATTGCTGTTCCCATTCAGCAACTGAATAGGTATGCGGTACATCAGGTGTTTTAACGAAAATTACCGGGAAAAGCCATGCTCCTCGGTAAAACTCCGGTTCAAGCAGCGGATTGGGATCACTGATGTTAAGTGGAACACGTTCCCCTGTTGCATAAAGCCGCATGGTGACCGGATCATAAATATCCGGCCGAGCGGGAGCTGCATCCAAAAATGATACCATACCAAGCAATATGGCTGTAAAAAGGACGTACACCAATACAGTTCTGTTAAAACCTTTCATAACTCCTCCATGTGTGAATAATCAGGCGTCTTCTGAAACCGCTGCACAATATAGCGATCAGACTTTATACAGCATAGCAGTTTACTTTTTCAGCGCAATTGTATTCAATGAAAAAGTGACCTGGAGGGAGATTGCATATGGCTAAAAAAATATCGGTAGGGATTGATTTGGGAGGTACCAACATTCGTGCGGCGATTGTTGATGAAAACGGCGCTGTGCTTGTCAGAGAAAAGATGAAAACCCCTCGGGAGGGTGGCGCTCAAAGAATAATCCACAGTATTGTCAGTATCATGCATGCGGTGCTGCGCCTATCAAAAAATAGCTCAAAAGATATTGACGGTATGGGAATTGGAATGCCAGGACCGCTGAACTCTGAAACCGGACAGATTGCCTTTATGCCAAATGTTTCCGGATTTGACAGTTATCCGGCACGACGCGAAATTGAAAAACAGTCAGGTGTTAGAACTGTAATTCTAAATGATGCTGATGCTGCCGCGATCGGTGAACATAGATGTGGAGCTGCAAAAGGTAAAAACCGGTTTGTTATGTTAACATTAGGCACCGGGTTGGGCTCTTCGATTGTGATCGGTGGAAAACCGTGGGCAGGTCAGGATGGATACTCAACTGAAATGGGGCACATACCTATTTTTAACTCCGAAGATATGTGCAGTTGCCGCAAGCGGGCACATAGTGAATCTCGTCTTTCAATTCAGGGGCTTTTCACCGATTACAGTAATCAAAAGGGTTCACATTTACAAAAGCAGTCTTTTACTGTTCAGTCCCTGTTTGAACTGGCTCGAAAGGGTGATCCTGTTGCAAGTGGAGTTGTTGAACGCTATGCAGAAGCTCTGGGCAGAGTTATCTGTGTTGCGGCCATAATGCTGAATATACGATTTTTTGTAGTAGGGGGAGGTATATCGAGCAGTTTCGATATTTTGAAACATACAGTTTACCAAGTGATTGACAAATATGGATTTCCACCTCTGACAGATAACATTGTAATCAGAAAAAGTTACCTTGAAAATGATGCGGCAGTTATCGGCGCAGGACTTTTTGTCTTGACAGATTCATAAAAAATTCCATTTAATTGTGAGAACGTTTAAGAAAGGGGTGGTGTCAGATGACAAATATTATATGCAATCAAAGAGGAAGCGAAAAACTGTATTCACTTGTCGGATTTTCAATTTTATTGATCATTGTTTTCCTTGGCTTTTCATTTGGTCTCCCGCATTTCCGTAATATGTCCCTGGAAACCTATGTACAAAAACTTGTCGATTTTGATTATCACAATCACAAGCCATCCCAGGAAGGCGCAAAAAGTATTTATGATCGTATCATTCGTGAATCAAGAAGCAGAAAACTGGATATTGATCCGGCAAAAATAGCTGTTGATTATGATCGGGATAAGTATGAAGTCAGAATCCAGTATGAGCAGAAGGTTAATCTTCTGTTCACCACCTATACCTGGAAACGGGATATTCATAAACAATCTGAGCGGCGACGTTAACACCGTGCCCTGACACACGACTCCAATTGAGTTATGCCGCTGGGTCCTGCTTCAACAAGACATCCCATTGGAATGGTAAAGTTGTCTGCATGATGTCCGAAAGGTAAAGATAGCAGAAGAGGAATGTTTCTGGACGTCATAAAATCTGTCAACACGGTTTGTGTATCGGGAGTTGGTTCCGAATCATCTGATCGCTGTATACAATTGGTAAACTGACCCCCCAGCACAAACTCAACTGACTGAAACCAGCCCGCCAGTTCAAGATGTGTCACCATTCGGTCAATTCGGTATGGAGCTTCGCCGACGTCTTCTAAAAAAAGAATACTTGTATCAGGTTTAATTGCCCAGGGTGTTCCGGCAAGAGTTGACAATAGTGACAGACATCCGCCAAAAAGGCGTCCTTGCACGGGGTGATTAGCATTTCCAATATAGACGAGTTGTGCAGTGTTGTCAGGTAGCGGCCATGAAAATGGTAATTCAATGGCGCCGGTAATTTGTTTTTGAAGGTTTTGATAACTCCATTGTGAGCAGTGTCCGGATGCCATCAAAGGACCGTGAAAACCGATCAGGCCGCATTCATGCCAGATTGCTGCCAGAAGCAAAGTGATATCGCTGAAACCGACAATGACTTTGGGGTCGTTTGTCAGAGTTTCAAAGTCGATAGAGCGCAGAATCCGAGCGCTGCCATACCCGCCTCGGGCACAAAAAATTCCCCGGATATTCGGATCGCTGAGCATCTGATTAAAATCGTCAGCGCGTTCAGTGTCGGAGCCGGCCAGATATCCGGTTCGTTTAAGCAGATGTCGCCCGAAACGGATTTTAAAACCGCACTCAGTTAAAAAACGAACCCCCGAATCCAGATATTCCGGATTCGGAGGGCTCGCGGGCGCTACAAGAGCAACCGTATCACCGGGTTTGAGGGCCTGGGCCTTTACGGGATTCACAATAATATACCCCGGTTCACCGTATTGTTATGATTGTTGGGCAGCCTTGCGTCCGGCTTCGATAGCTTTTTTATTCAGTTCCAGAAGCGATGCTTTTTTCAGCATACTTTTCAATACAATTTCCAGCGCTTCAAAAGACATGAGCCCGGTTTTTTCAAGATAAGCGCCCAGCATCACCATATTGGCCACCTTGAGCGAACCAAGGTCGGTGGCAATTTCTGTTGCTGGTATGGAAAGAATTTCAATATCTTTCCTTGTTGACGGAATATCAATCATTGAACTGTTTCGAATCAGCATGCCACCCGGTATGATTTCCTTTTCGAACTTGACCTGGGAGGGTTTGTTCATTGCAACACAGACTGTCGATTGAGTGATCATTGGCGAACCGATCTGTCGTTCACTGATCGTTACATGGCAGTGGGCTGTTCCACCCCGCATCTCAGGACCATAAGACGGCAGCCACGCAACACTGTAATCTTCCATCATTCCCGTTCCGGCAAGAATAATGCCCAGCGTCAATACACCCTGACCTCCAAATCCGGCTATCTTGATTTTCGGGTTTTTGTACTTTGTCTCAATTGCATTGCGGTCAGCACGTTTACGGATATCAAGATCCATTAATCCCAGATTTTTTATGATTTCACTATTGTCCCATATTGGTTCCGGAAAAACTATCGGCTCAACCTCATCAGAACGATCCAGCTTTGTGCCCAGTTCAAAATAGGGAACCATGTTCTCTTTTATCCAGTCCAGCGATGCCGGGGAATCCATTTTCCAGCCGGTCGGACACTGCGACAGAATTTCAACAAATGAAAAGCCTTTGTTTTCTTTTTGATTTTTCAATGCTTTGAAAATAGCTTTTCTGGCTTTGTTGCGATTTTTTGTGTCGTGAAGTGAAACGCGCTCAATGTAAACAGGCGCTTTCAAAGTTGCCAGTAGTTCGGTCACGCGAATAGGATGTCCTTCATTTGCGGGTCGTCGTCCGTATGGGCAGGTGGATGTGCGCTGTCCTTCCAGAGTTGTAGGAGCCATTTGACCTCCTGTCATTCCGTAAATCGCATTGTTCACGAAGAAAATGGTAACATTTTCACCCCGGTTTGCTGCGTGGACAATTTCTGCGGTTCCAATTGCTGCCAGATCGCCATCACCCTGATAAGAAATAACAATAGAATCCGGGTGAGCACGTTTAATTCCGGTTGCAAGAGCGGGCGCTCGTCCGTGAGCGGCCTGAAAATTTCCGACGTCGAAATAATAATAGGCGAAAACAGAGCATCCGACGGGACTTACAAGGACGGATTTATCCTGCACTTCCAGCTTATCAAGAGCTTCGGCGATATATTTGTGAATAGTGCCATGCCCACAACCCGGACAATAATGAGTAATCTCAGTATTTCCGCTTTTTCGGGCATAATTGTCATAAAATGATGCAGGTTTTTTTAGAAAAACTTCGTATTGTGCGTTCATAATTAACTCCTTACTCCTGACAAGGATTCAACTTTTTCAACAATGTCTTCTGCTGATGGCACTTCACCACCCATTCGGCCATAAAACTCAACCGGAGTCTTTCCATTCAGAGCCAAACGCACATCTTTAACCATTTGTCCATTGGAGCATTCCACAGTAAGAAAACACTTAACTCCGCGGTCGGCCAGTTCGTTTAATCGTTTTGCCGGGAACGGGAACAGTGTTTGAGGTCGCAACAATCCGATTTTTTGACCTTTTTCACGGCAGATTTCAACTGCTGTACGGCAGATTCGGGATGAAATACCATAAGCAACCAGAATAATTTCGGCATTTTCGGTATGAAACTCATCTATCATAACTTCTGTGTTCTCAATGTCTGCATATTTGTTCTGAAGCTTCTGATTGTGTTTTTCAAGATCAGCATGGGATAAATAAATTGACGTGATAAGGTTGTGGCGTGATTCCTTGTCTGCATAAACACCCCAATCCTTGCGTATACCTCGGACGGGAATATCCGGAAAATCAACTTGTTCCATCATTTGTCCAGTAAAACCATCGGTCAGAAGAACTACGGGAATTCGCCATTTGTCCGCCAGTTCAAATCCTTTCATTGTAAAATCACACATTTCCTGACCGGAGTTTGGAGCCAGAACAATCAGCTTGTAATTTCCATGTCCTCCACCATGCACCATTTGAGTGTAATCACCTTGCTCGGGTCCAATATTACCCAGCCCGGGGCCACCGCGCATAATATCAGCGATAACACATGGCAGTTCGGCTCCTGCACAATATGAAATTCCTTCCTGTTTCAAACTCAAACCAGGTCCAGACGATGCAGTCATACATCGGACGCCAGCGCCTGCCGCTCCATAGACCATGTTGATGGCAGCTACTTCGCTTTCGGCCTGTATAAAGGTTCGACCGAGTTTGGGAAAAAGAAGACTGGCGGTTTCGGCGATTTCACTGGCAGGAGTGATCGGGGATCCAAAATACAACTCGCATCCTGCAAGCAAAGCCCCTTTAACTATAGCTACATTTCCTTTAACAAGTTCTTTAGCCATGAACTGTCTCCTTTCAGCCTGCTTTTGCAAGTCGATAAACGGTGATTGCGCCCGGTTCCGGACACGTATAGTAACAGGTTCCACAGGCGATGCACCCTGAGCCCTTGTAGGACGCTGGATGGTAGCCCTGAACGTTAATCAGATCGGAGCGGATTTCGATAACTTTAACTGGACAGGCATCGACGCACAGACCGCAGCCTTTGCACTCATCCAGCTTAATATCGATTTTCCCTTTATCGGGTTTAGTCATTATAAAGCCCCCTTTCGAATGGAGTAAAAACGTGATCTTGCTGGGAAAACCTGAATATTTTCCCGGTAATGTACCGCTATATGTATCTTAAAAATATAAGTGGAGTCAACCGAAAGGAGGGGAGAGTAAAATTTTTCAAAGTAAAAAAAAAGACTTTATTATTTTTTGAAGAAAATTTTTAAAAACTTCTTGACAGCGTCAGTACAAATGATATATATAATATAAGCAACTGGGGGAGTCGGGTCGCGAGGCCGAAAAAAAAAACTGTTGACAAGGCAGTTTGCAGACTCTATATTCCACCTTCGTCGGCTCAGAAGGCTGACGCGGGTAGCAGGCACAGAATGCTCCCGAGATCTTTGAAAATCGTATAAAAGCGTGCTCATGTTCATGTCGAATGAAATGAACATTAGCCTTGAAAATGATTAGTCAATAGCACTGATCCACGTCAATTTATTCAAGGAAAACAAATATAGTTTTAATTGGAGAGTTTGATCCTGGCTCAGAATAAACGCTGGCGGCATGCTTAACACATGCAAGTCGTACGAGAAAGTTCTCTTCGGAGAGCGAGTAAAGTGGCGAACGGGTGAGTAACACGTAAGAACCTGCCCTTTGGTTTGGGATAACATCGCGAAAGCGTTGCTAATACCAAATAATGTCTATGGTCCAAAGAGGGCGAAAGCTCTCACCAGAGGAGGGGCTTGCGTCCCATTAGCTTGTTGGTGAGGTAACGGCTCACCAAGGCTGCGATGGGTAGCCGGCCTGAGAGGGTGTCCGGCCACACTGGAACTGAGATACGGTCCAGACTCCTACGGGAGGCAGCAGTGGGGAATATTGGTCAATGGGCGAAAGCCTGAACCAGCAATGCCGTGTGGGTGATGAAGCTTTTCGGAGTGTAAAACCCTTTTATGAGGAAAGAAGGTTATCCGGTTAATACCCGGATTGCTTGACGGTACCTCATGAATAAGCCCCGGCTAACTCCGTGCCAGCAGCCGCGGTAATACGGAGGGGGCAAGCGTTATTCGGAATTACTGGGCGTAAAGGGCGTGTAGGCGGCCAAGCAGGTCAGATGTGAAATCCCCGGGCTTAACCCGGGAACTGCGTTTGAAACCGTTTGGCTTGAGTCTGGGAGAGGAAAGCGGAATTCCTGGTGTAGCGGTGAAATGCGTAGATATCAGGAGGAACACCGGTGGCGAAAGCGGCTTTCTGGACCAGTTCTGACGCTGATACGCGAAAGCGTGGGTAGCAAACGGGATTAGATACCCCGGTAGTCCACGCTGTAAACGATGAGCACTAGGTGTAGCGGGTATTGACCCCTGCTGTGCCGCAGCTAACGCAATAAGTGCTCCGCCTGGGGACTACGCACGCAAGTGTAAAACTCAAAGGAATTGACGGGGGCCCGCACAAGCGGTGGAGCATGTGGTTTAATTCGACGCAACGCGAAGAACCTTACCTGGGCTTGACATCTGCGGAA
>PWNJ01000193.1 GCA_003558985.1 candidate division CSSED10-310 bacterium | reverse complement strand
CTGATGCTGCATGCCACAATTCTGGAGTTTGATTGTCCCCGAACAGGTGAGCGCAGGCGGTGCGCGGCCGAAGGCCGCGAGATCGCCGGCGTGACCTTCGGCCGCGAGAACGCTTCGCTTGAGAGCATGTGAGCATGAGAACATGAGAGAAAAAGACAATCTGTGGGCGTTCGCCGAGCGCTACGGTTTGTTGTGAATGATAATTTGCAACATCTCAACATTTAGACGCCCGGCCGGGCGTCTCTACATTCGTTTTGGGGTTCCATCGCAAATAATCACAATCAACAGACTGCAACCCTTCTACCTTCAACCCTCTACCTTCTACCTCCTGAATTTCCGGAACAACTGCGTTCTCTCCTGTGAGGAGAGATTTTAAAATATTGCGTTTGCAATGATTTAACCTTCCCCTGCCCGTTCCCGTGCCCGTCGTGGCCGCTGGTTACGCCTAACGGGACAGTACCTGGCCTTTTTTGTTCAGATAGAAATTATCGGGCAAAACGTTTTCAATTTGTTTCCGATAACCTTTGACATTCAATTGTTTGGATACCATTGCTTCACAGGCCATTAAACGAATGCGTGGACGCTCATAACTTTCAATGATTGTTTGTATCAGAATTTCCCGGACAGTTTCCTCGTCATCCTGAGCTGTGATTGCGGCCAGCGCGGCCATACGAATATCATCGTCATCGTCATCCAGGAATGGTTTCAGCGTATCAATAATTCTGGCATCCCTGAACGAACTGATTTCCCTGAAAACCTGAATTTTTTTATCCGGATATTTTGAGTAATACGGGTCAAATGATTCTGACAGTTCCAACAACAAATCCAGGTAATTTGTTTCGCGAGTAATTTCTTTTAAAATTTCCAGCGCCTGGCCGACAGTCTCTTTTTCACGCATAAACTTCATCAGCGGTTCGACTGCAGTTCGACCAACATTGACAATTATATTCCAGACATGTTTTTTTTCGTCTTCGTCGGGTGTCGGACCGCCAATCACGATAGTAAAACGCTGGAGCAAACAAAAGACAGCCTCAGGTGTTCCCATTTCAGCCAATTCATCAGCGGCAGCCATTCGTGTTGCTTTTTCCGCATTGATGTTAATCAATTTCACCCCGGCTTTCTGTGTGACAGGATCACCGGGTGGTATTTTCTTTTTACGAAACACATCCCAAAAACTCATGTTTCCTCCCTGAAAAGCATTGACGCAAACATGTTTAACGCGTTCCAAACAATCGGTCACCAGCGTCGCCAAGCCCTGGCAGGATATAGGCGTTTTCGTTAAGACGCTGGTCAAGAGAAGCCGCGTATATATCAATATCCGGATGAGACTGCTCCATTTCAGCAACACCTTCAGGCGCAGCAACAAGGCAGATCGCTTTAATGCTGTAACATTTTTCTTTTTTGAGCATATCGGCTGTTGCCGCCATAGAATGTCCCGTGGCCAGCATTGGATCAACAATAATGGCTGTTCGATCAAAAATATCCGGATTGAATTTTTTGTAGTATTCCACCGGTCTGAAAGTCGTTTCATCGCGAAACAGGCCAACAACATTAACTCTGGCAGATGGTATCAGGTCCAGAACACCCTGCATCATTCCCAATCCGGCCCGAAGAATCGGCACAACAACAACCTTTTTGCCCATCAATCTTTCAACCTCAACCTCACCCGCCCATCCGGTAATTGTCTGAGGTATCAAAGACATATCCCGGGTTGCCTCATACGTCAGCAGATTTGTGATTTCGCGCGTCAATGCCCGAAATTTGCTGGTCGTCGTTTCGACTTCCCTGAGCAAACCGATTTTATGCCGAACCAACGGATGTTCAACAACAAAAAATCCCATAACAACCTCCTGTATCAGATTTTGGAAGCAAGAGCTTTTCGTATGATATCCACTGCGTGTTTACATGCTTCCTCAGCCGCCCGATCAAATGCATCCTCACCAAATCGTCTGCTGTAAGGTTCTTTCCGGAATGCAAAAAGAATATCGCGTGATGAGTTTATAATGCCGCCCGATCCGTTCGATTCAAGCGCTGTAACGGCATCATGTGCTTTTCCTCCCTGAGCTCCAAAACCCGGAATCAGAAACGGTGTGCGCGGCATAATACTTCGCAACAACTCGGCTTCCTGTGGGTGATTAGCTCCAACAACAGCCCCTATATTCGACCATCCGCAGTCGCCCGTATGGGATTGGCCCCAATCATTCACATATTTTGCTACTATTCTGGCAACCGTCATGTTACCGGTAGTCAAATCCTGAAATTCGGTTCCTGAAGCATTGGATGTTTTCACCAGTATGAAAACACCGTTTCCGGATGGTTTATTGACAAATGGAGCGATAGCGTCAAATCCAAGATAGGGGTTCAGAGTGACGGCGTCTGACGGAACCGGCGCCGGAAGTGACAGATCGTCATTACCGGAAAACACATTCGCATATGCTTCGGCGGTAGAACCGATATCACCGCGTTTGGCATCAGAAATAACAAGCAGGTCCTGTTCATGAGCGGTTTTGGCTATTTTTTGCAGAACCTGTATTCCCGCGGCTCCGAACTG
>PWNJ01000023.1 GCA_003558985.1 candidate division CSSED10-310 bacterium | reverse complement strand
TAACCGGCGCTGTTCAGCCGGTTCAGGAGATTGGCCGATGGTGCCGGGCCAACAATGTGATGTTCATCCTGGATTGCGCTCAGTCGGCAGGGATATGGCCGCTGAACATGTCTGCTGTTGAGGTTGACCTGGTTGCGTTTTCGGGACATAAAGGTTTGCTTGGACCTCCCGGTACAGGTGGACTGCTGATTTCAGACAGTTTTGACCACCGTCATCTAAAAACTTTGAAAGAGGGTGGCACAGGAAGCAGCTCGGAAAAAACGTCACAACCCGATTTTCTACCCGATAAATATGAAAGCGGCACGCTGAACACACCCGGTCTGGCGGGGCTTGAAAAAGGTATGCAGTTCCTGAGTAATTATCCGGGTGGACTTGACGCTGTGCGGCAACACAAATATGAGCTTCAAACACGGTTTCTGAACCGGGCGAGGCGTCAAATAGAAGGGTTTACAAGTTATTCAGCGCCGGAAAGCGCCGGAGTTATCTCTTTTTTAATCAATGGATTTCCATCTTCAGATATAACCATGCAACTATCACGGGATTACGACATTATGTCACGCCAGGGCCTGCATTGTTCTCCGCTGGCACACCGTAAATCCGGAACATTTCCAGGCGGAACCGTTCGTATCAGTCCGGGGGTGTTCAATAAGACGGCTCAGATAGACGATGTCGTGGAAGCCTGTGCAAGAATCAGCCGGTGTCGGGTCAAATGATGAAGCCAAATCAGGGCGAAACGAACAGTGGAATAGCTGTAATTCTGTTTCTTTCGACCAATCATGCCATGTGGGCGCTGGATACGCTTCAATCGCAGGAAATGGATGCTAAACTGGTTGCTGTGCCTCGCCACCTGAGTTCGGATTGCGGATATTGTGTGCAGATTTCTGCTGCGAATGCTGAACGTGCCGAAGCTCTGTTGACCGGTGAACATATCGAGTTTGATCGAATCGAAACTTTGCTGACATAAACATACGATGTTGATCATAGTCTGGACCTGATGTTATTGGTACATTCTGTGTTTCAGCAAAAACATGCTATGATTGCCGGAGCAGTTCTGAATGAACGAAAGCAGAAATATGTGATTAATTCGAACGATATTTGATGAACAGGTTGTGAAAGAGGCACAATGAAAAAAATAGACAATGTAGAAATCGTTTTTTTGAAAATTGAAGATTATAAACACATTAAAAAGGCAATGATTGAGGCGTATCCCAATGTGTCTGATCCGTACTGGAGCGAAGAAGATATAAAAACGTTGATTCAAAAATTTCCTGAGGGACAGGTCGGGATTAAAATCGATAATGAACTGGCCGGTTGTGCATTGTCGATAATTGTGGATTACAGTAAATATGGTGTTCGGCATACTTATAAACAAATTACCGGTAATGATACGTTCAACACTCATAATGATAAAGGTGATATTCTGTATGGCATTGATGTGTTTATCAGGCCTGAATACACAGGAATGCGTTTGGGAAGACGGCTTTATGATTATCGTAAAGAGTTATGCGAACGTTTGAATTTAAAAAGTATTATGATTGGTGGCCGCATTCCGGAATACCACAAGTATTCCAGTGAGATATCTCCCAAAGAATATATTGAAAAAGTCAAAAAAAAGGAGATACATGACCCGGTTTTGAATTTTCAGATGTCCAATGATTTTCATCCGAAGAAAATTATGAAAGGGTATCTGGAAGGAGACAGGGAATCGAACGAATATGCTGTTTTGCTTGAATGGAACAATATTTATTATGAAGCGCCCTCTAACGAGGCAGTTTTTAAGCGGTCGATAGTCAGGTTGGGACTGATTCAGTGGCAAATGAGGCTGTATAAAGACCTGGATGAAGTAATGCAGCAGGCAGAATTTTTCATTGATGCGGTATCGGGATATCAATCGGATTTTGCCTTGTTTCCCGAGTTTTTTAACGCACCTCTGATGTCAAAATACAACCATTTATCTGAAGCGGAAGCCATACGAAAACTGGCGGAATATACATCTGAAACAGTCAATCGTTTTCGTGAGCTGTCTATATCGTACAATATTAATATTATAACCGGCAGTATGCCGGAAGTTGTTGATGGCGAATTGTACAATGCAGGATATGTGTGCAAGCGTGATGGCGGTGTGGAGCGATTTGAAAAATTGCATATAACACCGGATGAAGAACTGGTTTGGGGATTACAGGGGGGTAACATCCTGGATACGTTTGATACTGACTGCGGTAAAATAGGTGTTTTGATCTGTTATGACATTGAATTTCCTGAACTGGGCAGAATCATGGCGGACAAAGGTATGGATCTTCTGTTTGTACCATTTTTAACAGATACTCAAAACGGGTTTTCGCGTGTTAAAAACTGTGCTCAGGCGCGGGCAATCGAGAATGAGTGTTACGTTGCCATTGCCGGCTGTGTCGGGAATTTGCCCAAAGTTCATAATATGGATATTCAATATGCTCAATCAATGGTTTTGACACCATGTGATTTTGCTTTTCCGACCGATGGCGTGAAAGCGGAAGCAACACCTAACACGGAGATGATTTTAATTGCCGATGTCGATCTTGATTTGCTGCGGGAGTTACATCAGTTCGGCAGTGTCAGAAATTTGCAGGACAGACGTAAAGATTTATATTCGTTAAAATCCAAAAAGCCATAGAAAAAATTTTTAAAAAAACAAAACTATGCACAAAAATTCATCGAATCAACCTCTTCTATTATGGAACTGGATACGAAAGGAGGTTTCCAAATGAAAACAAGAATATTTTATGTGTTGGTTTTACTGAGTGTTATCGGAACGGTGAGCGCCAACAATGAACTTATTGAAGGCAATTCTGCTACCTTTGGACAGGAGGAATCCTCGTCTGTCACGCCGCCATCAACACCAGCAATGAATTTTGTGTTTATTGAACCCGGCACGTTTATGATGAGTTCACCGGATAGCGAACCGTGCAGAGGTGATTTATATTATGAAGGAACACAGCGGGAAGTGACTCTGACACGTGGTTTTTACATGATGACGACAGAGGTCACCCGTCAAATGTGGGCAGATCTGAAAGCCGTTCAGCCGGATCTTCCAGACGATCCAAGTAGTATTTACTATTCCCCGACAATGCAACATCCGGTACAAAATGTGACCTGGTATGAGACGATATTTTTTGCCAATTTGCTGTCGGTTCAGGAAGGGCGCGACGTGGTTTACTATGCTGACGAATCATTGACAACGCCAATCGGTCCTGAAAACTACACAGATGGGTTTGTGTACAGGGATGATTCTGCAGAAGGATATCGTCTTCCGAGTTCTGCCGAACGGGAATATGCAACCAGAGCCGGCACAACCGGACCGTTTTCTTGTCTGGAACCAATGTATTCATGGGCGACCTGTGCGGAGGAATCCTGTACACCGGGTACATTACCCACCCTGGAACAGCACGCAGTTTTCTGTGCCAACAGTTCCGGTGGTCCGGCGGTTGTCGGTACCAAACTTCCGAATCCATGGGGACTCTACGATATGCATGGAAACGTCTGGGAGTGGTGCTGTGGTACTACCCAAATCCCAGACCATCCTTTCATAACTTATCGGGGCGGCAGCAGTAACCGGGAAGCAGGGTATCTTCGGTCTGCCGCCGTGAATATGGATTATCCGGGCAATCGTCTGTCTGGCAGAGGATTCAGACTGGTCCGTTTTGGCTTGGATTCATAGGATCTGTTGTCCGAACACCCTTGTAATTTTTTCGGAATTTCTGCATAGTCATAACACAGGCTGGCATTGCACGGACTGCAGAAATGATTCGCTGGCGGTTCAATGTCAGCTCCTGTGATAATGTTAAAAGCAATCATAAGGGAGCGGATATGACGCCCAAAAAATTCTATGACTGGTTAACTGCAGGCGGCACCGATGATGTCATGCGGATGGTTGATTGCCTGGAAAGGGCGGATGTTTTGTGGTGTGCTATCGGTGGTATTGCTGTGAACCACTGGGCTGATGAACCTGTGGTTACTCAGGATGTTGATATCGTGGTAGCTGCAGATCAGACCGATGTGGCGGTTAAGTATCTTGAACTGGCAGGTTTTAAATCGGAACAGTATCAATGGTCGGTTAATCTTCAGGGAAACTCCAAAATCAGTATTCAGATTAGCACCGACCCGATCTATAAAGATTTTCCGGCCCGGTCGGTTCCGGCAGATGTTCACGGAATTCTTGTTCGTGTTGCCTCGCTGGACGATACATTGACCGGCAAAGTCAGAGCATGGCGTGATCCGCACAGACGGCAAAGTAAAAAATTGAAGGATTTAAGTGATATTTCGCGTTTGATCGAAAGCCATCCGCATCTGAAGGAGACTCTTGACAACGAGGTAAAATCTGTTCTTTTTCCTGCATAAACCTTTTTTCATAATGACCATGAACCCACCCGTAGGGGCGTGGTTTCCACGCCCACATAAGGTTGCATAGCAACCCAGCGGCCGCACGGCCGCTCACGGACCATAGCCAAACTCTGAAAACCCGACAGTTCCGATCAAGTTATTTGATTCGACATCCAGCATGCCTCCCCAGAAAATCAGACCCTCAGCGCTGTCGGTAATATCCGGCCATGTAATATCCAGGACAAAAATGGGTGTTGTTTTGCCGGGTTGGAGCGATATGGTTTTGTATCCGGGTGTTTCTGACCAGTCCGGCCAGAACCAGTATTGACTGTACACATCCAGTATCACATACAGATTGGCCTGATACGTGTTGGGATATCCGCTGCAGAAGGCACGGACAGCGACTGTGTCACCGGGCGTAAACCAGGTTGGGTCGATGAAAATATCAACACCCGGATCAGGTGGAATTGGCGTTGCCGTGGGAGTCGGAGTAGCTGGAACCGGAGTCATGGTGGGAGTCATAGTGGGAGTCGCAGTTGGTGGAATCGGAGTTGTGGTGGGAATGGGTGTTGCCGGAGTTGCAGTAGGTGTGGGGGTTTCCGGAATTGGAAGATCGGGCGCGGTGGTAGTCACATACACATCATTGTCTTCGCGATAGACCAGCCAGACATATCCTGAGCCATCGGTGCAGGATGCCATGGCATGAAAGGTGGACAAATAGGCAGCATCATCAAACGCCTGCCATTCTGTGCGTGATGCATCGGCAATGTATGTTTCGATTACGCTGTTTCTAAACAGCGTCAGAATATAACCGCCAAAAGGAAAATGTGTCAGGGCCGCTGATTCGGCTCCCTCAAAAACCATATCACAGTCTGAATCCGGCGCTTCAGTGTAAATGCCGGTGTCCGTATAAATCAGTCGAATATACTCATCGGCTGAATGACCTGAAATATCATCAGAGTGAAATGCGGTGGTATGAGGGGGTATATCGGGTCCTTTGTCAATCCAGTCACAGGTATACATAGGTGGCGAATACCATTTGCATCCCGCCAGGGCATAAAACATATCAACGATATCAAACCATGTTTTACGGGAACCATCATCGAACTCGCCCAAAACATGTAAAGGTCCGAATCGAATACCTTTGGCTTTCTGAACGTTGCATTTGGGATCATCAACAATCCAATAGAATTCGCCTTCATTCCATGAGGCTCTGGCAAGAAAACGGGATTCAACAATGCCCACATTCGGTCGCCATATCAACAGATGCGGATCGTATGATTCCGGGCAATATACAGCATCACACTGGTACCGAACGATAAAGGTATAGCAATACTCAGCCGGTTCAAAGCTGCCGACAATAACCACATCGCCATTGGTGGACATTTGAATATGAGCGCCGTTCTGTAGCGGCGGTAAAACATACTGAAACGCTTCAAATGCGTTACCGTTCCATGCGGCATAATACAACCCGTCGTCAGCAGCTACGATTACGCCAGCGTCACTGCGTCCGTTGGATAAAAGTTTTTTCGGACCATTCAACTCTGTTATCACTGAGTCCGGTGACCATGATGAACCGTCAAAATAACTGTAAACTGATTCCACGCCGCTTTCACGCAAAACAAGAATACCGTCTTCATCGAACCGTACTATGTCCACCATGCCGTCGCCGTGTCCCAGGTATTGCGGTGTTGACCAGGCGGATAAAAGCGGGATTCCGGCAGTATTGTTAACCGGATACGGAGCGGTTGCAACAATAGTATGACTCAACAAAGCTGCAATAACGGCTGAAAATAATACCAGACCGGACAATCTGGCTACCATTGATATTTTTGATAAAGACAGTTTCATAACAACAGCCTCCTTTTCATAATGGAGTGGTCACCCACCCCGTGTCAAACATAAAGAGTCTGATGATGTTTTTTTTTGTGCATCTGTTCATAAAAAAAATCCATTGAAAACACATGTATTGAATATGTTGCTAAATTCGGAACCAGATTTGAACATTGCTATATAAATTATCAGACCAATAAAAGAAAAAACTTATAATCCACGCACGAAAAATACGATTTGTTTGATCTTCACCTAAGATAAAGAAATGTTCTTTATCGCGAGTTTCATAATTTAATTTTTTTCAATATTACAATGGAGTCGATCTTGAACATTCAATCTAACAGAATCAGACAATCCAGTGATTATGGAAACGGCAGTTTGGAACAGTTTGCAACTAAAAACAAATGGATAATACTTTCCTTGATATCTATTCTGGCTGTTTGCATGTTATATGTAAATCATCCACGCTCGTTTGTGATCGCTGATGAAATATCGTATTATTCAGCTTCAAAAGCGTTGTCGGAAAACAACTCGTTTGTTATAGAAACCTCAAATATTCTTTCTTCAAAATATCCGTTTGATGTTTTTGTCGAAACTCCGGCAGGAATTGTTTCAAAATATCCTCCGGGATGGTTTTTGTTCGCATCGCTTTTCTTCCGGCTGCTTCCAGACAATTATGTGCTGTTCCTGAATATTTGGATTGGACTCCTCATGGTGTTAATTGTCTTTCATACCGGACAAAAGTTAATGGGTAGCCTTGAAGGACTCATTGCGGCAGGTATCATGATTTGCAGTCCGCCGATAATGTATTATTCGAATACATTTATGTCAGATATATTCTCTGCGTTTTTGATTGTTGTGGTGTTTTTTCTAGTATTGCATACTTTTAAAAATAACAGGATAGACACGTTCAAATATTTAGTCGCCGGTCTCATTGCCGGCTTTTCTGTTTCAGTCAGATACACGAATATTTTCATTGTTCCAGTTTTCTTGTGCTATTTGTTTTTCACCAAAACTCGGAGGTCCTTTAAAAATTTTCTTGCATTCAGTATTGGAATAATCCCCCCCGGCATAATGCTGTTTGTATATCAGCATAATTTTTTTGGTTCCGGCTTTATGACCGGATATTCAACTTCTCCAGGGACAGGAAACTTTGTTTTAACAGCATTTGGTATCAGATTGGCCAGCTATCTTCAGGCGCTTTTTATATCTGGTTTGCCAATATTTGCAGCGCCGGGATTTATAGGGCTCGTTCTTTTTACCTGTAAAAACAAACAAAAAGGAGTGTTATTGTCCGGGTTGGCTATAGCGCCGCTTCTTTTCTATTCAATGTATTACTGGCACGCCGGTAATCATTTAATGATTTTGCGTTTCATAATCCCTGCTTTGACATTTCTTGCATTGAGTAGCGCTTATGCAATTGGTCTGGCTTTGCAAAGTAAACATTCCTGTGTGCGTTGGGTATCCATTTTAATTGTGTCCGTTTTGTTCATAAACAGTGGTATAAAAACCTGGCACGCTTTATCAACACGATTCAATGTTGATGTCTGTCTGATACGAAAAACTCAACAGTTACTGCCTCCAAAAGCGGTTGTTATTTGCGGACATACCAATCATCCTTCGTTATTGTTGCTTGGCGACAATCAAATCACTGTCATTGAACGGAGTCTTCTGGTCACCTCAAACGCAAATGCGGTTGATACACGTATTAATCAAAGATTGATACAGCAAAAAATACCGGATGGCACAGGTTCGTGGTACGATCATGAAGAAGCTTACAGAAAGGCTGGAAAGATCGTAAACTCAGCCATGGCAGACAGACGTCTATATGCAGCTTTAAAAATTACAGAATTGGACAATTTGACGGAAACACTGAATGCCAGACAGGTTGTATTGAAATATGATGAACCGAATCAATGGATGATTGTCAGACTCTTGCCCGGAAAAACACAGGAAACAATTCGTTCAAACTAAGGTGTTTGCTTATAAAATTTGCGATTGTATTCGATTTGCAAGTTAGAATATTTTCGGACGTTGTGTTCTGGAACACGACCTTTTACAATTAAATAGCGAATGGAAGGATTCAAGGATCTGACACGAATGATCAGGGATAGGTTGAATATCCGAAATATGATGAAACGCATTGTGATCAGCATAGTGACTGTAACGACCGTTTTGGTGGCGCTCGGACTGGTTTTTACCGTCTGGGCTAATGTGTCTATCTCGTGGAGAGCGCGACATGTTGTTACCGATGATGCGGACAGTCTGAGACCGGTGAGCACAGGATTAGTGTTGGGGACAAGCAGACGTGTTGTGAGTGGCAGACCCAACCAGTATTTTGATAACCGGATGGATGCGGCGGCGGAGTTATTCAACAGAAATATTATCAGTCGAATCATTGTCAGCGGTGATAACAGTAGCAGATATTATAATGAACCGCTGGATATGCGGAATGCGCTTATTCAGCGAGGTGTGCCCGCCAACAGAATACACATGGATTATGCCGGTTTCCGAACCCTGGATTCGGTTGTTCGGGCAAAAGAAATCTTCGGTCAGGACCAGATAATTGTCATTTCTCAGAAATTTCATAATGAACGGGCGGTGTTTATTGCCAGGAAAAAGGGTGTTGACGCTCAGGGATTCAATGCCGCTGATGTTCCAGTTAACAAACGTCTTAAAACACGGCTGCGCGAAATAGGCGCACGAAACAAAGCCATGCTGGATGTTGTTTTCGGTGTGCAACCCAAATTTCTTGGTGACCCCATTGACATCAGCGATCAATGACATCAAATTAAAATGAGCTCATACCGAACAATATGCTTGTGAAACCTAAAAACTTTTACTGCAAAGGAGATAACCAATGAAAAAATTACTAGCATTTGTAATCGTCATAACACTTGTTTCACCCGGTTTATTGATGGCATCAAGCCATGGAAGCGCTGAAAAAGAGGGGATCAAGGACTATGGTAAACAGCCCTGGGTGGTTGATATCGAAGAATTGACGAAAAACAATCAGAACTTTCGAACGGCTATGTGGACCGGCCAATATCTTCAGATGACGGTTATGTCAATTCCTGTTGGTGGCGAGATTGGTCTTGAAGTGCATACTAACGAAGATCAGTTTATACGGGTTGAAGAAGGAAAAGCCCGGGTTGTCATGGGGCCGGCCAAAGATAATATAACGTTTGATAAAAATATTTCAGATGACTGGGCCATATTCATTCCTGCGGGTGTCTGGCACAATGTTATCAATAGGGGCGAGAAACCATTAAAAGTGTATGTCATTTACTCACCGCCCGAACATCCTGCGGGAACTGTGCATAAAACCTTTGAGGAATCCGAAGCCGATCATCACCATCATCATTGAGCATTCCGGAACACCCTTCTGGCCGGTTAAATCAAATTGACTTCAATCGGAATCTGTCGATAATCGTGTTAAACATTGATCTTATCGATTGAGGTTTCGATGGAGTATGCAAAAAATCAGGCATTAGAACAGCAAAATAAACCAAAATGGCTGGTTCGGCTTGTTCAATGTATTATATTCATTGCAGCAGTTTTTGTGCTGACAGTACTGTTTCGCATGCCACATGTTGCCGGTTGGGACGAAGCGTTTTACATGTCGCAGATGACGTCTGGAATACTGGACCGGGATTTGATGCTGCAAAACGATTTGTTGTCGTTTCCCAATCACCTTGAAGAACGTATCCGCACTGCGACAATATTACGAACCAACGGAATGCATGTTCATGCTTTCAGCATGGGACCCTCAGTATTTTTCAGCATGGTGATGATTCCGGTCTATGCGTTTGACAATGAACGGTTCGGAATGACATTTCAAAGAGCGACTGCATTGTGGACCCTGCTTTTTCTGGGTTTGGCGATAATTGCTCTGGACAAAATACTGAAGGAATTCAGTTTTCGGACACCATGCCGCTATGCCACCATCGTTGCCGCTATTTTTTCCACCCCTTTCTTACGATATGGATTCAGAGAGTATCTGTCATCCCATTTTTTGGCAGCCGTTCTGACGATTTTCTGTCTGCTGTTTGCGAAAAAATGGCTGGAAAATCCCGGTTACACATCAGCATG
>PWNJ01000133.1 GCA_003558985.1 candidate division CSSED10-310 bacterium | reverse complement strand
TGATTTTATTTACAAAATACATGGTCGTTTTTTCCCGATGCCGCGTGAAACGTTCAATGCAATTTTCTATTTCTTCATAGGTATCTACAAACTGCTTGTATATGTTTTCAATCTGATTCCGTGGATTGCTCTTCTTATTATCACATAACCGGGCGCGCTCTGACGGCCACTGGGCTGCTTCGCAGCCGGTAGGGCGAAAGGAAGAAAGGGTGAATAGGTGAAAGGGGATCGGGAAACATGAGTTGGTGTGAACAGGACACTGGAAACAGTTCAGGAAACGGTTTTATGACGAATAACGTTCAGAAACGACTCCGACAGCAAAAACAATGGCAACTCAAAAGAGCGAACAAAACCTGGAGTGAGAAATTGAGAGAATCGGTTCTGGCGCGTGATTCTCTGGGCTCGTTTGCTCTCAATAAACTTGCAGGCAACCAGCCGGCTGCCGGGAAAACCGAAAAAAGAAAGAAAAAGGGTGTGGCCTGACAGTTGTTACTCACGAAAAGAAAACGACACGCTGTCCCAATCACCCAGAATCGCAGTCATGGATTCGTTCAGTAACGCTCCGTAAAAATAGATCGGTCCGTAAGAGCCGGCGCCGGATGGCCAGATAAACGGCTCAATAACGGTCAGACCAGTGATGCCGGGAAACAGATTCATTGTTTGATAATCGATCTCCGACCACGACGGCCAGAACCAGAACTGTCCATCAACCTCCAACAGAAAAAATACCGGCACATCCATTAAAGCATCCTGCTCAGCATTACAGATATGTGCATCCAGACGGCAAATATCACCCGGGCGAAACTCATCAGCAGGCATGAACAGGCGGATACCCGTCTGGTAACATGACGGCGGATCATACGGGCCGGGAATGACTGCAGATCCAAGAATACGGATAGACTGAATTTTCCAGCCCTCGTTTGCCAGACCGCCGTCGCTGACAAATCGAAAGCGTATCGTTTGAGCGCTCTGGCCCGGACTGAGTTCAAACTGATGAATTGTTCCACGTGGAACGTCGGCCCAGCAGGGCGACATATAGTCCGCAGTGTTTCCGATTTCAAACTGGTGAGTGTATCCTCCATCCGGAATCAGCGGAACAAATCCGTCACCAGCGTCAATCTCCACCCGTCCACCGTCATACGCGCGGTTGCCGCTGGAACCTTCCCCCCGCATCTCATGTTCAATTTCAAGAATCGCAGGGCCCGTAACTATGATGGTGGGCAGTATCAGCGCGGCATCCATACCGCTCTTGTATGGAAGACCATCGGGCCTGCCACAATGGAAATAATCCGGTGTTCGGCGCCATTGATCAAATGTGTGGGGTGTGGCCGGAGCATGACTCACACCGTTCCAGCCGGCATCCGGATTAAACGATAAACCGCCTCCGGCAACCAGTGTCACTGTGTCCGCCGGATATCCGCTCTGCCAGATAAACTCCAGCGGAAGAATCTCGCCTATAGCACAGGACGCATCAAGATGAACCGGAAGCGGACCGAACCAAACCGTTTCACCAGCGGCAATGCTGATCGAAAAAATCTCATGTTCGGGTAACGTCAGCAACGAATGGTGACTTTCTATCCGGAACGATTCATCCGTCATATCAGCCGTGCCATAATTGGTGACCGGGAAAAACAAAGTGACATGTTCGCCCGGCATGGCATGACCCGCAGGCGTATCAATAAACGGATGACCGGGCCGAGGCGCTGGAGCTGCGATCGGAACATGGAATGGCCGCCGCCATACGCGCGAATGACGGGAAATGTCGACGAAAAGTTCGGGAGTGTAACCGTCCGGCAGGTCATCTGCAATAGCCATAACAAACGGGCCGACAGTGCCGGTTGTTCCGGGCGCCAGAGAATCAGGCGATAACGGTCCGGCATCCAGAATTGTTACATCGGTTGTGTTTGAGATCAGTTCAATCGTTGTATCATCGGTCAGAGTCCATCCGGTGGCGTTGGTGATATCCATCCAGATTTGAACGGCGCTGCCCGGTGTTGGAAACGCTTCGTTTCCATCCATGTCGGCAATATGATAATCCGCAATACAGGGTTTGCGAAGAACCGGTAAGGATGGATCGCCCAGCAGAGTGACTCCGAAAAACCAGGGAGGATTCTGGTGCGAATGACGAGCCGACCAGTGCAGTAAAGCGTCGCCGAATGAGCGGCCGCGCGCCAGCGGTTCAACCAGGGTATTGACGTAATACAGCGAACCGGTTTTGGTAGAGCCGATCAGAGCCAGCGGAGAGTAATCTGAAAACACGTACCAACTGCCCATGTTGTTTTGTTCGGTATAGCGGGAATTGGAACATGAGAAGCTGGAGAAGAACCGTGTATGGATTCCTATGTCGGGAAGCGATGTCGCAGTAAGCAGCCCGTTGGGAAAATAGTGTGCCGCCGGGTTTCCATGCACATAAACCGACATCCACGGACGCTGTTGTTTGATCTGTTCAACATACACATCCGGATCGGGGGTCACTGTGCGATCGCTGTTGCCGAACAGCCATGATACGGCTGAAGCGCCCTGATAACTGTCCGCGCTGAAATCCCAGTCGGTACAG
>PWNJ01000192.1 GCA_003558985.1 candidate division CSSED10-310 bacterium | reverse complement strand
TGGGTGTATTCATTGGAGCGCTGTCAGTCCAGGTACCGGTTGCCGTGTCATAAATCTGAATACCGTTATTCAACGTGCCGGCGCCTGTATCCGTAAAACCACCAATAACAAACAGTTTGCCTTCTGCAAATGTGCTGGCTGGCCACTGTACTGGTATTGCTGCAGGTGTTACATTCTGCCAATCGCCAATATCGCGTGTGGCGGGTTCGGATACGATTACTGACCATGTCAGGTCAGCCGTGCCGTTATTCCAGATTGTCATAGTTTCATTCAAGGTTTCATCAACCGGAACATTGACATTAAATGATGTCGGATCAAGGTCAATCTCGGTATAAAGAAGATCGAAATCAACCGTTGTTGTATCACCGGCTGTGATAATAACATCATCCACACTGGCCGGATAATATCCCGGAGCTGTGCATGTGACCGTATATGTTCCAATCATAACATCATCGATAAAATATGATCCGTCCGAACCGCTCTGTCCGGTGTAGTTCGGACCAACAACTGTAATGGTAGCGCCCTCAATCGGAACTGTACCATTATCGCTTGTCACCACACCTTCCAGAAAACCGAAATCGGTTTCTACATGCATGGTTGCCGGAATGTTAAACGGTTCTTCATCACCGGAATTGTGATTCAGAACAATGATACCTTCATAGGTACCGCCAAATTCAACAGCGCCGGCATCAAATATGACTTCAACATCAAAGGTATCACCGGGATCAACAATTCCCGAGCGCGGATCACACTGCAACCATGCAGCATATTCACCCAGCTCCAATCCATAAAGGTAATTTGAAGACTGATCGATTCCGCCGATAACGATTGTGCCCGGATCATAATCCACAGTAATGAATAATCCGCCGGAAGTGCCTGTGGAATACGTGTGGGATACACCGGTCAATGCCGGTATTGACGGGTCTGCCTGATGCAGCACCGTTCCGCCAGTCTGATCAGCAATCCATAAAAACGGGCCGCCTTCGGAGTAGTTATCCCATGCCATACCGTATTGAGCGGTCAGGCCAAGACTGAATGATCTGACAGTCGAGATGGATGATCCGTCATACGTGAATTCAAATACGTTGCTGCCGAAATCAGCGGTGTAAAACGTTCCGTTATCCGGATCATACGTCAGAGCGCGAATGACAATCCCCAGGGTATGAGTAATTTCATTGACCACTGAACCATCAGACGGGTCTATCTGATAAAAGCGGTTTGCGCAACCGGCATACAGATAGGTTCCGTCATGTGCCAGACAGCGATATCCCCAGTCATTGCTTGCGCTGGCGGCCTGTTCGTACGTGTTAAGAATAGTCGTTCCATCCGCTGATATTTCATACAGATAGTTGGGGGGGTTTGATGCGTTTCCAGCGGCTCCGCTGACCCAGAATGAACCATTCATAAATTCAGCGCCCAGGACAAGATTATCGCCGGTCATGCTTTCAATATCATATTGGAAGAGGATATCCCACATATCCCTGTTGGAACGCGTCAGTTGAGGTGACAGCGAAAACTCAAGCGGACCGTCGCCGGTGTTTTCCAGAACAAGCGTCCTGGTTTCGATCGTATTGATATCCAGTGTAACTTCAAATGAATCCGGTGAATAGTCCATGACCGGATACGTCAGAAAGAAATCCTGGACTGTTGTGTCAAACTCGATAATTTCAACATCGTCCACAATGGATGGATTATGGCCTGTGGCAGTACATCGGACAGTGTATACACCACTCAGGTGTGGCAGTTCATAACTGCCATCTGGACCTGACACTGCAGACACGCCGGTTTCCAAAACTGTTACCACAGCGCCTTCAACAGGACCATCGGCATTTGTTACGACACCTTCCAGAAAACCATCGTTAGCGCCAATGATTGAAAAATCATCAATATTCCAACCGCAGTATTCAATAATACTGTCGCTGGGGCCCATGATAAACCGCACGTAAACCTCGGATTCACCCGCAGCAATATCGCTAATATCATAATTTCTGTGAACCCATGCGCCATCATACAGACTGGCGCCTTCATGAACCCAGACATCCTGCCAGGTCGTGCCGTCGTTTGATGCCCGTATCGCGGCGTTGTCCCATGTTGAATCCTCAACCCCAAGCCAGCGATAGAAATCAATAAACACATAATCATAGGCAGAACAATCAAATGCTGGTGAGGTAATCGGTACTTCCGGAAGATTCGGCTGATAACAGCCCCCGATATTGTATCCGATAATATATCCATCACCAGAATAGTCAAAGTCGGGGTCCTGACCACCTGAACAACCCGAACTGGCAGTCGCAAGTCCCCACTCCCATTGATCTGTAACAAATCCTGTCCAGCCATCGGCTGCCGGATCCGTCGCAAAATCTGTAAAATAGATTATATCGGCAGATGCCATACCCATCGTCAATACTGAGAACAGCACTACTGACATAATCGCTCGAAATAAATTAGGCAAAGTCATAAAAACCTCCTGTAATGTAGTTTGAAGCTATAATACTTCATTAGTTGTCGATGATTTGTATTTTTTATTCATAAGCATCATAAAACTAACTTCAACCGCTTGAAAAAAAATCA
>PWNJ01000163.1 GCA_003558985.1 candidate division CSSED10-310 bacterium | reverse complement strand
TTCTGAGATATTTCAAACCAGTAATCCTGACCGGTATGTCCTGTTCCGACAATAACTTCCAGGGTATTGCCGACATGGGTCAGATAAGAATTCAGCAGCATATAGACGGGAACATTCAGAGTGGTCTCTTCATCCAGCACAAGAAACTCCCGGTGAGTTTTGTATTCAACATCGAATTCATCGTGCGTTGTATAATGAATCCGGTAGGCTCCGGAATCCAGTGTATGCCGGATAACTGCCTTGCCGTTTTCATCGTGAGTTAGCGATCCCCGGGTCACTCGCCGGCCATCTTCCCATTGCCTCATACGGTTTCTGTATCCCGGTTCATTGGTCCATCGAGGTTGCTGTTTATCACCTGAAAGCGCATTGTCCGGAAGCATGTCTTCATGAACCGGTAATTCTGAGGCCGAAAGAATGGTTTCAGGCTGTTCCAGTCTGACAATTTCATACCGTCCTTTACCGGCCTGGGGTTTGCCGTTCAGATTTGATCGTATCACTGTCAGCTCAGCGGGCTGCTCTGGTGAAAAATATGTTCCGGGAATGGATATATTGGCGGTAACAGCACAATGTCCCAGATTCAGGGTAACTTGCCCGGTTCGTGTTTCACCCCCGCTGTCTGTAACGACGGCTGTAACTTCAAATGCCCATGTCACGGATCGGTCATCGGTATCCGGGTCGCTTTCCGGCAGAAAGGACAGCTCAAATGTGCCGTCCAGATTCAGCGACGTTTCGCCTGCGGCCAGTTCATAGGCCTGTTGTGATGGCGGTTGCGGACGCCACCAGAACCACCATGAGGGCCATTGGGGTCGCCGGACGACCCGCCATGCCACGGTTCCTTCCGACACCGGCATGCCGAAATAATAATCAGCCTGACCGGTGACGGTTACCTGTTGATTCAGCGCCGCGCCTTTTTCAGGGAGATTGACAGCAACCTCAAATGTCGGTCGTTTGTATTCTTCAACACGAATCGTTGTATTGCCGAAACTTGAGTTCAAGCGGTACATACCCAGGACCCGGCCTTCCGGTATGGTAAATGTAGCAGATGCTGAGCCGTAGTCATTGGTGGTTAGAGAGACACTTTCTATCAACTCATTATTGGGATCATGAAACGCTATGGATACCGGTCGGCCCGGGCGCACTTTGAAATCGCTGTCGCTTCCCTCAAATGACAATACTTTGACATGGACCTGCTGTCCCGGCCTGTAAATGCTTCTGTCGGTGTATAAATAATCCCGAATCTGATGCCTGGATTCGCTGTGACCGCTGATATTGAAATGTTGATATGTTAATGAATCGTCTTTTCGGGCGATAACAAAAAGCGAATGAGTTCCGGGTTCACCGGTTGTGACCCGGCCGTCGGAATCCGTTCGGCGGGAGATTTTCCGGAATTGATCGGCACGCCAGACACGGGGGTAGATCGTGATATCCGCATTCGAAACCGGTTTTCCTGAACGTCCGTCAAACACCTGTATTTCAAACTGATTATTATTGTTTGAGCTGATCATGACCAGTGAACTGGCAGTAAACATTATCGCATCTATTCGATTATTGCGTTTGGTGAACTCCCGGTTATGCGATGCAGCGATCAGATACAGACCGTGCTTATCGAGCGGGGGGATGGTATATGTCGCATGATCAGCGTAATCACCGGGGTCTTCAAGACTGACTTCCCAGGTATAAGCGGACCGTGTTTCATGCACGATTTTTGCCTGTTGATCATTGGTCAGGTTAAAACCCATTAAATAACCGCGTGTCATGTTTTTATTCAGAATACTGTCAAAATCCAGGCGATATGCCCGAAAATACAGTGTTTCCATATTGGCATGGGTAATACGGACGGATCGTTCGTTCAGCGTATCAACCGCCATGCTTTCAATGGAATATCGAGGCGCTTCCAGTTGACTCATCAAAGAACGACACAGTTTGCCACCCATGCTGTCCGGATGGGTTTCCCAGCCCTTTTTCGCGGTTTCCCATGCTTTGACCAGCCGGTTTGATTGCCGTTTCATGTCTGCCAGCTCCCATATTGCCGATGCAGACCACGGCACATCAATAAACGCATTGATCAATTTTCGATACTCGGTTTCGATAGCATCTTTTTGCCGGGAATTGGTGAAGTGCCGCCGCAAAATACGAAGTCGTTCCATGCGTGTTTCCAGAACATTTTCCCGGTTGTTGTTCGATTGATGCCATGCTTCCAGATCGGAAAGTATTTGCATGGCCTGAGCCAGCGGATGCAAATCGGTATCGATGTTTTCGACAGGTCCGGGCTGTCCCGGAGTGACCCAGTCTTCAAACGGCAATGTATAGACGACAGCCGATTCGCGGGCCGACCATGTTGACGAATCACTCATCAGGTTCGACCATTGATAACTGATGAAATCCCGCAAGGTCACTCTGATATCATCCGGATAGTTTCGTCGCTGAATCAGTTCGGGAAATGCGGTGACCGGTATAGCGCCCAACCCATCACGTTGTTTCCATGCATCTGCGTACCATGAACGGGCGCGATCATAGATTTGTGCGGTTGTCCATTGACGAATATCCGTATCAGTGTCGCTGACAACCATTTCGCGCTGA
>PWNJ01000198.1 GCA_003558985.1 candidate division CSSED10-310 bacterium | reverse complement strand
GGTTCAAGGTTCAAGTGTGGCCTTGCGGCCACGTTCAAGGTTCAAGGTCATAGGGTGCGTGCGGCCTTATGAGGGCGCGGAAACCACGCCCCTACATTTGTTTTGGGGTTCCATCACAAACAATCACAAATCAACAGACGGCAACCCCTAAGCCTTCCGCCCTAAGCCTTGAGCCCTACGCCCTACTTTATCAGTAAATTAGCCGATACGTTGCAATCGGTGTCACCAGATCGCCGGTTTCGTGGTCAAGCGCGACTCCCCAGAATGTTACGGATTCACCATATACGGGCAATTCCGGCCATGTAACCTCCAGAACGGGCAGGTCAAGCGTTTGTCCCGGGCCGATATACAGGGTTTGAAAGGCGGGTTTTTTGCTCCACCCGGGCCGAAAAAAGAAGATGCCGTCCGCTTCCAGCGCAATATACACATCCACCAATGCGCCCGAACCGTTGTTTAAAAGCGTGGCTGTTATTGTGTTGTTCCGACCGGAACGAAACAATGCGTGTTCCACGTGGAACATTATATGTTGATCATGTGTTTCATTCGAATTGTTCGGATGTATATCCATGGTAACCGTTGAGCGTGACTCCAAATCATGTTCGACGCAGAGCCAGTCAGCGCCATGACCCTGCCATTGGCCGATCAGAGTGACAGCGTCATCTGATGACACGGCATACTGGTTACCCGGCGCCATTGGAACCCATGTTTTAAACCCTGGAATATCCGTAAATTCATGATTTTTGATTGTTATCGTCCGGTTTGCGGCCGGTGACTCCAGAGCGGGTGAACTGTTAATTTCGATCGGGTTCGGCATCAGAAGATTGCCGCCGCGTGGCTGTCCGCTTTTGAAATGAAACCATCGAAGCGGCCGGGACGCTTGATAGGTGCTGCCGACGCTGTAAAAAGTGATTGGCCCGACAGAGTATTCATCCGGACGGTGAATATGTCCGAAAAGCCCCATATCGTAATTGAACATGGGCATGATTTCACTTTCAAGTGTTCCGTTGAAATCGTAATGATAACAGGCAACCAGATACTGATCCGGTCGTTGTTCCGCAATATCGCGCATCCAGTTTATCTGATTGTGTGTCAGACTGCGCCATGGATACCATTCATACCAGAACGAACTGTATGAGGTCCATGTTTCAATGCACACAAATGAAACCGGACCTGCATCCACCACAAAATCACGGGTGTATTTGCCCACGTGATCGTCTCGGCGCGGGTCCAGGGTCTGCCAGCCCAAAAAATCCCAATAGTGTTCCCGGCTGCCTCCGTCAGCACACCATTCACCCAGTTCATGATTGCCGCCGACAAATGCAACCGGCGAATGACAATTCTGAAGAAACTGGTGAAACAAAGTCGCCTGATCACGGAAATTACCTTCATTGTAACCATCGCCGGTATGTATCACAAGATCGGGTTGAAGAGACGGAAGCGCATCCCAGATACGCTGCAGCGGTGTGACGGTATCCGGATAATACAAACCGCGATACGGAAGATGACTGTCTGTGATATGAACTACTGATAACGAGGTACCCAGCGCGGGAAGAATACCGACCGACCGGGCCGATGACCATACCGGCTGATCTTCCGGCGCTCCGTTTTCGGTAAAACCGAAAGCGCTCAATGTATAAGTGTCCGGCACACAATCTGATGAAATTGAAAACTCCAATTTTCGGCCCAGTTCTGTTTGCTTGTCTGAAACAGGATTATTGAGCAGAATAGTGCTTCTGTTTCCCGACAGTATGAACACCGTGTTTTCCGGATTTACTTCCGGCGCTATGATGACCGGAAAAGTACTGCCGGGAGCCGTCAAAACAGGCATCCCGGACAGTGGATACAAAATTCCTGATATGGGTTGACCGGCAAATACGGGCGGGTTTCCGGGTTCAGGATACCATTGCCATTGCGAGTTTTCCGGCACAATAATATTCCATGAATCCAGCGCTTTGGCTGAAACAAACGCATCAAAAACCATGGAATCCTCCGGATTGTCCCGATGCAGTTCCACGGTGACCGGCCGCCAGTTTTGTCCCAGCGAGTTTTGACAATCAAACAGAATATCAGTCAAATCAAACACCTGAGCATTTTCAGTCTTTGAACCGTATATGAACGCGTCATCATCAGCGGACAGACGTGACCTTTTATGCCCGGTTTGCCCGGCTTCAACACCATTAAAATGCACAATGACCGTTTCGTCCGTCAAAACAGTCAAACGTAACGCTGTTATATCGGTTTCCGGATCGCGGGTGGCCGGAACATAAAACAGTTTTCGAAAATAATATACATGTCTGCCGGCGGGAATTTCCGTTTGAATCAGACTGCTGTCGAAACCCAGGGGCGCCCGGCCCTGATGCCAGGCATCAGTATTGTATGACCCCTGATGCCAGGATATGGCCTCTACTGCAACAGAACAACATAGTGCGCTGACAATGATATAAATATAAAAACAAAAGAGCTTTGCGTAACGCATCAGGAAAATCTCCCATAACCCATTGTTCTTTTATCAGATTATGCGGGGGGAAGGCAATGAGGCGTAAGGCGGAGGGCGGAGGGCGGAGGGCTTAGGGCGTAAGGCGGAGGG
>PWNJ01000233.1 GCA_003558985.1 candidate division CSSED10-310 bacterium | reverse complement strand
TAATAACTTTTCCGGAGGCCTTTCTGGTAGCCATCGGTTTCGAATCAGTTGAAAAATCCGGAATACCCGTTTGCCATGCTTCGGGGAGTGTCCTGTTAAAAATATGAGTCAGTTCTTTGGCTTTATCAGGATATTTGACAGAGTATTCAGATAAAACCTCGTTCCATGCAACCGCAGCAGCATTTCCCGGGTGTCCAAATACATCATTCAGGTGGTCATACACTTCAGAATATGTCAGGAATGGCGGGTGTTCAGGCCAGCCATATCCCATTTTTGTCAGTCGGACTTCTTCAGCTCCAAGCGGCGAGCCATGAGCTGATTCAGATCCCTGTTTGTTTGGTGAGCCATAAGCGATAAAGCTTTTAACAATAACAAGAACCGGTTTGTCATCAATTTCAGAAATTGCAGAGAATGCTTCAGACAATGCCTGAAGATCATTGGCATCATTAACAGTCAATACTTCCCAACCGTATCCTCTGAAACGTTGCTCAATATTTTCAGTCATTGCCAGGTTGGTTGAGCCTTCAATGGTTATTTCATTACTGTCATAAATCCAGCACAGATTGGACAGTTTCAGATGGCCGGCAAGAGACGCTGCTTCATGGGATATTCCCTCCATCATGCACCCATCACCGCATAGTGAATAAACACGATAATCAAACAGAGTAAAATCAGAGGTGTTATAACGAGCGGACAGCCAGCGTTCAGCCATAGCCATTCCAACCGATGCTGCCAGGCCCTGACCAAGAGGTCCGGTCGTTGTTTCAACTCCAATCGTATCACCAAATTCCGGATGACCGGGACATCGGGAATGCAGTTGACGAAATGACTTCAAATCGTCCAGGGAGACAGCATACGCGTTGTCATCTTCAGAATCGGCAAATGGATTGCGAACTCCAGTCAAATGAAGCATCGCATACAACAGGGCAGAGGCGTGTCCGGCAGACAGTACAAACCGGTCGCGATTGGGCCATAAAGGATTCCCGGGACTGTATCGAAACGCGTTTTTCCAAAGCGAATAGGCCACTGGCGCCATACCCATTGGAGCGCCCGGATGCCCTGAACCTGCTTTTTGTACCGCATCAATTGCCAATGTGCGAATGTTGTGAATAGTTTTATCTTCTATCTGCATGTCTGACTCCTGTGTAATTGTATCAGTAGAGTTTTATGGTTACTCCGAATCTTTTGGTAAAAATGGTAAAAGGTATCCGCGAGCGCCAAGAATAAGAAAGACTCCAAACACCAGTATATTGAAAAGAAATAAACTTCCGGGTAGTGGCGCTATGCCAAATCCAACACCTTCATCAATCAAAAGCAAATGTTCTATTGCAGTAAGCACTATTGCTGGAACAGCGGCAGTAATGGCGATTTTAAGCTGCTCACTACGGGGAAGAAGTATACGAAAAAAAGTCGCGACCACTCCAACTACAAGAGCGCCAATCATGGTCAGTAAGGCTGTGTGTATTGACCAGTTCAGGAACAACAAGGCGCTCCAGAAGAAAAAGGCTGCCACCGCCGCCAACGCCCAGTTAGAGTAAATAATCTCAGAAGTAATTTTTATGTCGTTCTGAAACCAGGATTGAAACTCGGCATATTTATATTCTTTGACACCACTTTGAGACGTATCAATTATCATTCGGTCACGCATAAAGAACAACGCGATTGGAAATTCACTGTCACGATCATGCCGCTCACCGGTTACATCCATCACAACCTTATAATCTGATCCACGATAAATTACCGGCGTGTCATCATCCAGAATTAACAAGCCATCCGTTAGTCTGGCTGTCGGAAAATAGGTATCGTATATCCTAGATATTTCAATTATTCGACCTCGAACTACAAATGCAATACCGATTCCGACAACAACAGCCGACAGGGCTATAAGAACCGCCATAAAACCCATGCAGAGTTTGAACGTCAAAATACGAAGACTCGGATATACTTTTACATCAACACTGTAAGTCAACCAGTATAAAAAGTTTTTCAGAGTAAAACGAACATGCACACGCGTCTCCTTCCGGCTATATTGTAAAGACTTGAAGCTTTGCATACAACCCGAATATCGGCCTGGGGCGTAATGTGCAGGACTTAAGGGTTGCATGCGTTTATTGATTGAAGAACAAGAAACAGGATTTGCTTAAATTCTGTTTGTTTTTGTTGAGTGAAATCCGGTTATCGTCTATTGTCTGACAGCAGGTTATCCTCTGGTTTAAATGCTTGTGGAGGTGTATTGAATGAAAGTCATGCTGATCGTACCACCCTGGACAATTTGTGATATTCGTGCGCATGACACTCAGGGAATTGCAGGTAAATGGCCGCCGATCGGAACCCTGTACATCGCATCGGTGTTACGAAATGACGGTTTTGAGGTTGTGTTTAAAGACGGCGCTTTTTACACCCACGATGAACTGATTCAAGACATTTGCAAAGAAAAACCGGATGCTCTGGGAGCATTTGTTATTGCCATGTTCTGGGAACGGGCACAATCTTTGTTTCATGATGTCAAAAAATGTTTGCCTGATTGCTATACGTTTGCGGGTGGTCACGGTCCGTCAGCTCTGGGGGAAACAGCGCTCAAAGAATGTCCTGACCTTGACGCTGTCGTGTTCAGTGAAGGGGAATACTCCACCCGCGATCTGATGCGATGTTTGCAAGATAAAGCATCTCCGGTTGGTGTCGCCGGCATTGCCGTACGGGTTGATGGTACCATTATCCGTAATCCTGATAGACCCTTTATAGATAATCTGGATGAATTGCCTATGCCGGCAATGGACCTTGCATATTTGAAAGGATACAGGCCGTCCTATGGACAGGTTCTTTACTTGCCATCCATGCAGGTGATTTCAAGTCGGGGCTGTATGAATGACTGCCTCTATTGTTACCGTCTTATGGGACGAAACATTCTTAGATACAGATCACCAGCTAATGTTGTGGATGAAATCGAGCATTATGTGAAGCGCTATGGAGCTCGTGATATCAAGTTCTGGGATGAATCGTTTACCTATGATCGGGACAGAGCGATAGGAATCAGTGAAGAACTGCTTCGAAGAAACATAAATGTGTCATGGTGGATATCAGCTCGTGCAGACACCGTGGATGCAGAAATGTTGGCCATTATGAAAAAAGCAGGATGCTGGTGCATTAACTTCGGCGTCGAATCAGGTGTGCAAAAAAATCTGGATACACTGCGAAAAAACCTTACAGTTGAACAAATAATTGACGCTGTTCAATTAACACATGAAACAGGTATTAAAACATTTACAACATATATTTTTGGTATTCCCGGAGAAACATTCGAAGACGGTTTGAAAACAATTGAGCTGGCAAAAAAGCTGAATTCTTTTATTACGGAGTTTTTCCCGATATCTCCATTCCCGGGCACGGATTTATGGGATTTGGCCTGTCAATCGCATTCATTTGACAAAGATGTCAGAAAAATCGGTTTGCTCAAAGAAGAAATAGCCTATTCGCCGGATACCATGACGCACGCTCAGGTAGCTGAGTTACGCAGACTGGCATTCAAAGCATATTACATGCGGCCTGCTTTTGTCTGGCGATATCTGACCGGAATACGATCGTGGTTTGAGTTAAAGGCGCTTTTTGCAGGCGCAAAAACACTGATGAAATTTACCAGAAAGAAAGAAAACTGCTGAAGACTTTTGCAGACGCATGAAAGCAGACTCGAAATAAATCGGTGTTTTCCAGAACAATAACTCCCAACCAGGCAAAAACTCCCGCCAGAACAGGTGTGAACATCCAGCCAACAGCAATTTGTCGCATGACTTTACGATTAACAGCACGAATACCGCGAACCATGCCGATACCGGCAACAGCGCCAACGATTGCCTGTGATGATGACACCGGCACACCTATGTGCGCATAGATATATAATGTAATTGAATGGGCCAGAGTTGCAATAACGGCGCCTTGCGGTCCAATCAGAGTGATACGGTTGCCAACGGTGTCCATGACCTTTCTGCTGAAAGTTGCCGCTCCAAGCGCTATCGACAAAGCGCCCAGCAGCGCGCCGGTTTCGGGTGTGATCAGCCCTGTGTTAACATAAACACCTGTTGTATTGGCAACATTGTTGGCTCCCAGAGCATACGCTCCGAAACATCCTGAGACAACCATTGTTACATATAAAAATCTCTGCATGACACGTGTTGACCGACGCCGTCGACTGACGATGGCATCAAAAATCATGTACATCAACCACGCGATCAATGCTCCACCAACAGGCGTTAATATCCAACAAATAACCATTGTCACAAGCTGTATCCAGTTAGGTTGACTCGCGACCAGCGTTGCTCCAATTATAGCGCCGACTATGGCTTGCGAGGTGGAAGCCGGTATTTTCAATACCGTCAGAATTGTCATGGCAACCGCTGCGGCAAACGTCACAATAAATGCCTGGTTTAATCCGATGTCTCCCAAACGCCCCAGAGTTTCAAAACAGCGTGAGCCCTCAAACCATGCCCCCAGCAATACAAATAGCGCTAACAGAAACGTCGCTGTTCGGAACTTCAGGATTCTTGATGTAACACCAATACCAAAAATATTGGCCGCATCATTGGCGCCAAGACTCCAGCCCATGAAAACACTGCTTGTTAACCTCCACATTGAGCGTCGGTCTCCCGTTACATTTTGATTTTGGCCGCAAGAACTTCAATACGGTCAGTCAGGTCTTCCATCAAATCTGACATTCTGCAAAATTTGTCAATCGCCCATTTAAGATGAAATTTATCTGCTTTGGGCAGGTCGCTCTTGAATATCGTACGTACAATACTGAATTGAATAGCATCAATTTCCTTTTCCAGCAGTTCAACCCGCTGCTTGTATTCCAGCAACTTGTCATCACCATCAATAAATGCTTTGAAAAAAACATTAAGCGAATCGTATGTTTCCTTGTTTTTCTCCAGAAGAGCTGTGATTGACTCCAGTAAAGTGTCATGAAAAACCGGCCGGGTTAAAACAAGAAAATCACAAAATAATTCAGCAGCATTGGCAATCCTGTCGGTGCGATCAACAATATCATAATAATCAGTTCTGTAAATTGGCAAGAAAGCGCCTTCATACAAACGCAGTCCGATCTCACGGCGCGTTACATCCGCCTTCTGTTCCATTTTGTGAACTTGATAGCTTTCCTGCTTAAAGACCTTGTCTGCAGCCAGATAATCCTTGACCATGTTATGTGCTTCCATTAACGTTTGACCGACATCGACCAGATGCTGAATCATTAACTGCTCAACTTCCATCGCCTTTTTATCTGAAAACATGGTTTATCCCTCCATATATGGTTTGACACCTTTTGAATAATCTATAAGATTATCATTCGAAATATAAGCTGATTCCAGATGTATTTCAACGAGCTGCGAACGCTGACCGCCTGCAGAAAGGAGTTTTTTTTGCAATGAAAACGATTGATGTCAGGAATCTTCCGTGCCCTCAGCCGGTGATACATACACGCAGAGCGATGGAGCAGAGAGTATCGTTATGCATATTGATAAGCAACCCTGATCAGGCAGATAATGTAACGCGTATGGCTGAAAGTAGTGGGTGGACATGCAAATTGAACCATCAGGATGACCATTTGGAGCTTTATCTTACGCCGGGTGAATCAGTTAAGAAGGTTGATTTGACCTCTGAAGATATCCGATGCGCAACGTCCCAACGAACGGTATCTGACTTCAAAACACTTGTCATAAGTTCAGAATTTATGGGACGAGGTGATGATGCGCTGGGTAAAATACTGATGAAAGCATTTGTTAACACTTTGAAGGAGTGTTCCGCAAGACCCGATACAATTGTGTTCTTCAACTCGGGAGTCAAATTGACCGTAACCGGTTCCCCTGTTTTGGAATCATTGAAGCAACTGGCATCTGGCGGTGTTGATATTCTGGTGTGCGGAACATGTCTGGAGTATTATAATTTGAAAGAGGTTATTGAAGTCGGCACAGTTTCGAATATGTATGATATTGCCGAGACAATGCTGGCAACCGGAGTGGCATATATTGGCTGAAAAGAAAAACTGGAACCAAAAACATGAATGACAGAAGACGATTGACAGACTTGACCTGCAGCGCTGGGTGAGCATCAAAAATTGGGCCGGAGTCTCTGGCCAGATTGATGAAGCCGCTGAAAGATATTTTCGGTGCATCTGAATGCCCTGAGATGTTGATTGGTATGGATGCCGCCGACGATGCAGCCGTCTATCAAATCAGCGAAGACAAAGCGCTGGTGTTTACAACTGATTTTTTTACACCGATCGTAGATGATCCACGCAGTTTTGGGGCTATTGCCGCGGCCAATTCTATGAGTGACATTTTTGCTATGGGTGGCGAAGTCCTGTTGGCTTTGAACATCGCCGGTTTTCCGGACATTCTGTCAGAATCAGAAATGTCTGACATACTGAAAGGTGGCGCTGAGACAGTTCGTTTGGCGGGAGGCATCATCGCGGGTGGACACACCATAAATTCTAAAGAACCGTTTTATGGATTAGCCGTATGTGGAACAGTTCACCCCGGCAAAATGCTTGTTAAAACAGGCGCTGTGCCGGGTGATACGATTGTATTGACGAAACCTTTAGGCTCAGGAATTGTTGCAACTGCCTTAAAAGGTGGTGTTTGTCAGAAGGATGATCTTGATGCCGCCGTCAGCTCAATGATGAATTTGAACAGGAATGCCGCTCTGGCAGCCAGCGAATCAAACGCACATGCGGCCACTGATGTGACCGGATTCAGTTTGATCGGACACGCGCTGGAATTAGCCTCCTGCAGCAAAGTGACTCTTGTGCTTGATTATAACAAGATTCCATTTTTGCCCGGTGCGAAAGATTATGCGGCACAATGGCTGTTTCCAGCCGGCGCCACTCGTAATGAAAAAGCATTTTCAAAACACGTGGTTTTCAGTGAAAATATGTCAAAAGAAAATGAAATGTTGCTGTTTACACCGGAAACATCCGGCGGTTTGCTGATTGCAATACCTGACCAATGTATGGAAGCATTTAAGACATATTGCAACAGATTTAATCAGATGTATTCAGTCATTGGACATGTGGAACAAGGTGTTTCAAAAATTGTGATTCGATTCTAAAGAATACCGCTTAATCTGATAGCCATGACTGTAACTGAAATGGCCAGCATAATTTTTATCCACTTCTCACCGCCAATGACCGCAATGTAACTGCCTAACCAGCCACCAATACCCGTTCCCGCCGCCAGAACCAGCGCAAGACTCCATACAATACGACCATAATACCAAAATATGACAATACTGATAGTATTCAACAATCCAATAACAAAAACCTTGTAACTGTTTGTTTTTATCAGATCCAGATGTGCAAAGGTTGTCAGAGAAGCCATAACCAGATATCCGACACCTGCCTGTATAAATCCGGCGTAAAAACCAATAAAGACAAAACTGACCATGATCAGGATTTTTTGTCTGACAGAAATACTGTGTTCGTTTCCTGTGACTGAAGCCCGCTTTTTTGATCGATACAGAATTTGTGCAAGCACAAAGAGCATGGTAACAGATAAAATTCTGCGAAACAGAATGTCATCTATGGTGCTGGCGGTAACAGTTCCCAGTATAACACCGGGAATTGCGGGTATAATCAAATACATGCAAAATCGAATATTGCCATATCCGCGCCGTTTGAAACCAGCCACCGCAAAAACATTTTGTATGGTTATAGCAATCCTGTTTGTTCCGTTTGCAGAAGCGCTTTCCAGACCCATGAAAATTAACAGCGGCATAGATATCAAGGAACCACCGCCAGCCAGCACGTTACAGATACCGGTCGCAATGCCGGCCAGAAACAGAACCGGTAACCATATCAACTGAAAATCAGCCGGAATTATTTCCATGGCGCAAAGTTACGATCGGTAACTACATTAAATCGGGTTTCATTTCCGGATTTTGTTGTTCTTACAAGGTTTTGATTACTGATACTGCTGATCAGTTTGCGCAAATCTGCAATACGATTTCCGGACCCAAACAATATTTTTGAAGCTTCATGCGGATTGGCCAGCAAAGGATCATATTTTAAAATGTGAAGAAGACATAGCGTGTTTGCCCAATGAAGCGCTTTTGACAGGTTAAATGATTCTATCGGAGTCGAATAGGATGTTATCAGACGCCCCTTGCTGTCTTTGAAACCGCCAATATACATAAGCATTCTTATGATATCACGTATCTGGGATTTGTGAATTTTTACTCCGGCCTTTTCATACTGGTCTGCCAGATCATCTATCAGAGCAGATAACACCATGTTTCCCGGATCACGGTCTTCGGTTACCAGCTTTTTAAAATCACGAATGATAATTCTGCGAATATCGGGATTCCATGGACGAAGTCCGACCGAATTCAAAACAGAAATATAACTGTCAAATACATCATCATCCTGATCGTCGCCTGATACGGACTGTTCAGGAACAACTTCTTCAGTCTGATCCCTGGGCAATCCGATTTCCAGATACCCTGTCTGCGCATTCTTTTTCAGTTTGATATACCCATGTTTCATTCCAGCTCTTAAAAAACCCGAGAAACTCTTAAACCCGAAATTACCCGCATGAAATGCCGGATTCTTTCGAAGAATCGTTTTCTTGATCTGATATGCCGGGACAAACTCCAGACCGTCCTTTACCAACAGTTTGGTGGCGCTTGCAAGCTGATTGAATATATTTTCCTTGTCAATATCAGATGTTAACTGTTGGGAATGAACCAGATTATTGTAGTAAATAAACTCATCACAGTTCTGAACAAGAAGGTCAGATGTGCTCTCAAATACACCAAACCCAATGATATAAAAACTGTATTCGCGAAGCTTGGATACAAGCGGAAAAAAATCCTTGTCGCCGGTAACGATGGCAAACGTATCCACATGTTTTAATGACATTGCAATTTCCATGGCATCAACAACCATTTTTATGTCAGTGCTGTTTTTGTTTGTGCGGCCACGCTGAGGCAATTCTATCAGATCAATCGCATGATCCTGCATTTCATACCGATAATCATGATGCTCCCGCCAGTCCGCATACGCTCGTTTGATAATCAAACGACCTTTTTCTTTCAATACTTCTATAATGGGAGTTACATGAAATCGACCAAGCCCGGTGTTTTCAGACGCATAAATGATATTGTCCATATCGATAAATAATGCAATACGTGCTTCAGACATAAAAAATACCTCTCAGAAATTAAACATGTGCAGATACTCTTTGAAACCGTTTCAAAACTATCCGCTTACTATAATATACCACCAACCATGAAATGATGATAATCTTATTCCTCCCTTTCCCCTTTCTTGTAGTCTGGCTGAAGCTCTGATATACAGGGCGGGACTGTTTGAGGGAGAAATGATGACTGTGAAAAACCGACTTCTACACTCTGCAACCCAATTGGATCAATTAAAAACTCTGCTGGAAGAATCCAAAAAAATTCTAATTATAACGCACGGAAATCCGGACCCGGATGCTATTGCTGCTGCATTTGCACTCAAATATTTGATTTCACATCTTGTAAAAAAGAAGGCAAGAGTTGCTTATCCGGGTATTATCGGCCGAAAAGAGAATCGAGCCATGGTCAAGGAATTGTCCTTGAAAATGATTCCGGTCGCTGAAGTAATCTGGCGGGATTATGACACATTGGCGCTGGTTGATCATCAGCCCCGGCGGCGTTTTTATACATGGCCGAAAAATCGTTGGCCGAATATTGTCATAGATCATCATCCGCGCAGGCCGCTTGAAAAACCGACTGAATTTGTTGATGTCAGAACAGAATTCGGAGCTAATTCCAGTATGCTTACCTCGTATTTGATGACGGCTGGTTTAAGAGTTCCACGCTGGCTTTCGACCGCGCTTGCTTACGGTATAAGGACGGATACACATGAGTTCTCTCATGTTAAAACAGATGTTGACAAACAGGCCTATATGGCGTTGTTCGAAAATGTCGATCACTCAAAATTGTTCAGAATTGCCCATCCATTAACGGATTGTCAGTATCTTTCACACTTTTGGCAGGCTCTTGGCGCAGCAAGAATATGGCAGGATGCTGTAGAAAGTTATGCCGGGGATGTGCTGGTTCCGGATAACACCGCAGAAATTGCTGATAACCTGGTTCAACTTCAGGGTATCAAATATGCTCTGGTCAGCGGATTTTATCAGAATACACTGTATATGTCCTTGCGTTTCAGAAATGCCAGACGGGATGCCGGGGCAGTCATTCGAAGAATTGTCGGACGAAAGGGGTCAGCCGGGGGACATGGGTTTATGGCAGGAGCTCAAATCAGGGACATTGAAACATCCGAAAAAGCAAAATCAACAGCATCAAACCTGCACGAAAAATTCATCCGGCTGCTGCATCCGAACCAGAACATGAATCAGGCAAAAAAAGTGCTTTCCAGAAATG
>PWNJ01000134.1 GCA_003558985.1 candidate division CSSED10-310 bacterium | reverse complement strand
TTAAGTGAAACTTCGTTTTTTGTATATAATTCTGAAACATCACCGTTCATCACTTTGGTGGAAAAATCCACTGGACTGGATTATCCGTCAAAAGAAAAAGGCAAAACTGAGTATGAGCTGGCTGACATGAACGGTAACGGATATCTGGATATTGTTTCAGTGGGGGATCACGGTTCCCCGTGGTTTAACTCCGAGCAGCACGGCATATTGACATCCTGGCCGTTTGTGTGCATAATATGTGTGCAGTTAGGAGGTGATTGTTTTGGAAGCAACAATTCTTGATTTGAGACGAAATATGGCTGATGTTCTGCGGGCGCTTGAACGCAATGAATCAATCAGTATCCTGTATCGGGGAAAGCCAAAGGCAATCCTTATTCCTGTTAAACAGTCACAGGAAAACCGGCCTCCTGTCAGCAGCATACCAGGCTTCGGCATGTGGAAAGACAACAATGCTGTGGACGATGTTGCTCAATATGTTCGCACGTTACGAAAGCAGCGTATCAATGATTTTTGACACCGATGTATTAATCTGGATTCTTCGTGGTAATTTCAAAGCAGCGGACCTTGTGGATGCTGAGGCTGACCGATCCGTGTCTTTGGTCACATATATGGAACTTGTTCAAGGTGCTCGAAACCGACAGGAATTACGTCAAATCAAAAGGTTCCTGGTAAATGCCGGATTTCGTGTCATACCTCTTTCTGATTCTATAGGTCATCGGGCGTCCATCTACATTGAAGAATATGGACTCGGCTCATCACTCGGTGTGGCAGATGCGTTGATTGCGGCAACCGCTGTAGAAAATGCGGAGCGTTTTTGCACTGGAAACAAGCGACACTACAGATCCATCAAAGAACTTGAAATTAAAGAATTTCGACCGTGACGATGCATTTCGATGTTTGTTCGCCTTATTTATTCAAACGTTTTACGGTCAGAGCCATGGAATTATTACAAAATTAAGGCTTGTGTTTATCTATCAGATACGATATTGTCTGCCCGATATCGCGATGAACGCGATCCTTTCTTTTCTCCTGTCCGGTGAGTAGAGATTTGGAAAACACCGGACCAGGAAAATTTTATGAGATATAATACAAGTAATCCGTGTACGTCTGTAGGTGCACCTTTGACAAACTCATCCAGACTTCAAACAAAACACACCGAAGCTCAGAGCGTTTTCAAACATCTGAACTCGAAAATTCAGCGCGCATTAGAAGCCGAAAGCTATAGTCGCCCGACACCGATTCAGGAACAATGCATTCCGTCTATGCTTGCAGGACGGGATATTCTGGGGACCGCTCAAACAGGCACCGGTAAAACAGCGGCCTTTGCTTTGCCGTTGCTACAACGGTTATCAGACAATGCGCAAAAACGGCTAAAAGGCACACCGCGCGCGCTGATACTTGCGCCGACACGTGAGCTTGCCGCTCAAATCGCGGACAGCATCAGTGCATATGGGCGCTTTCTTTCAGTTCGCCATACAGTAATTTTTGGAGGCGTCAAACAGCACAATCAGGTTAGAGCGCTGGATCGGGGTGTCGATATTCTGGTGGCCACACCCGGTCGGCTGCTGGATTTGATGAATCAGGGATTCATTCATCTGAACAGAATTGAGTATTTCATTCTGGATGAAGTGGACCGAATGCTGGATATGGGATTTATTCCGGATGTTCAAAGAATTATGGCCGTCATTCCCAAACACAGACAGACACTCTTCTTTTCGGCAACCATGTCTGCGAAAATGGAATCACTGGCCAGAACAATGGTGTATAATCCGGAACGCATCACAATTTCACCCGATAAACCTGTACTGGACAAAATTACTCAAAAAGTGATGTTTGTCGGAAAACGCGATAAAAGCGATTTGCTTGTATCGTTGCTGAAAACACCCGAAATTGACAAAGCCCTTGTGTTCACGCAAATGAAACATGTGGCTAACCGATTGACCCAGACACTGTGCGCAGCAGGTATTCAGGGCACGGCAATTCATAGCAATAAAACACAGTCGGCACGAAACAAGGCGTTGAACGGTTTCAAGCGTGGTCAGTTTCGGGTTCTGGTCGCAACTGATGTTGCAGCCCGAGGTCTGGATGTTGACGATATCACGCATGTCATTAATTACGATCTGCCGGTAGAGGCCGAAACGTATGTTCATCGTATCGGCCGGACTGCACGGGCAGGCGCTGACGGCGACGCCATATCATTCTGCTGCGCTGAAGACCGCGCCAACCTGCGGCATATTGAAACGCTATTGGGACATTCTGTGCCGGTCGAAAAAGAACACGGCTATCATAGCGATATGATATGTATGGCTCCAAAACCGGAACCTCGACGCTTCGGTAGCACATCCCGCAGCGGTGGCCGCTTCAAACGTCTGGGTAAAACAAACCGCTCCCGAAGCAGACGCTGATTTAATCACCAACATCGCACTGGCCGAAATAGCGGTGCGATTTACTCGTCGCACTACACAATCTGACTGAAATCACTCCCTTTAAAAGCCACCTTCGGTGTTCGGGAATACCAAACCATATCAAAATAATACTTGACCAGAACGTTTGGACAGATTATATAGTATGTGAATATGCGCAGATTCGCATATTA
>PWNJ01000227.1 GCA_003558985.1 candidate division CSSED10-310 bacterium | reverse complement strand
TCGGCCTTACGTGCTACCTCTTACGCCCTAAGCCTTTCGCCGCATAAGCGCTAACTGCAACCCTTACGCCTTAAGCCTTAAGCCCTACGCCTTCGGCCTTACGTGCTACCTCTTACGCCCTGCGCCTTTAAGCCCTGCCCCAAGCGCCAGAAGCAGCAGTCCAATACCGAACGGGCCGGTCGCTGGTACATCAACGGATTCTGATGCGGGCGAAATTGTTATAAAATTATCAGGATCAGACCATTCGACAGTTGAATAGCTCAGATACATGACGGCATCTCCAGTCTGGAATGGCTCAAAAGGTGTCGAACCGGTAAAAACAAAATTGCCAACAAAACCAACCTGACCTGTCAAATCGTGAAACAATGTTACGACCGGTTCAGGATTCAGGTTAATCTGATATACTGCATGTGTCATCGTGCTCCAGTCTGATGCGCTGACAAACAAATCGTTGTCGGTGTCAAAACCAATATGATACCCGCCTGCAATTGGCAATGCAGCGAAGATAGTAGTTTCACCAGGATCAAGAGCGTCGCCGTTGGAATTCAGGTCTTCCAGACGGTAGATTGTGCCTGAAGTGTCATGAGTGTAAATAATGTGTTCACTCAGTCCGAAACACAAACCTCCTGCGAAAAAACCGCCTTCCGGCAACAATGCATACGGATATATCTCGGATGTCTCAATTGTGCCGGACAAATTATCATCACTCAGACGATACACCATAGGATTACCAGCGATACCATCGGCAATGGTAACGTAAATATCACCGGTTGTATGATTGCGAATTATATCGCTGATATAGACAAGAACCGAAATATCCGTTGTATAGAGCTCAACAATATCATCACCAGACATAATGGTTCCATCACCGTTTACATCCTGAGCAATCCAGATACCGCCAGTTGCCCACGGATTTCCCTTTTCAGGCTCCTGATCCGCTATGTAATACGTCCAGGGTGTCGTCGTTTCGTCAATCACAATACCGGAAACGCTGTTAATTCCAAACTCACCTGGGTCTGTTGCCGGGGAGATATAAAACAATGAATGTATGCCCGTGTCCAAATTATATGTCCAAATTTGTGAACCCATTCCGCGGCCGGTTTTCAGATCCATTTTTGTCCGCCCGGCAGTTCGACCTGTTCCGGAACTTCCGTAATACAGAGTGTTGTTTGAATCTACCGCAAATACACCACTTTGTGTACCCGGAGGATTCGGCAGAACTGTCTGGCCTGTTTGATAACCGGGCGGCACAGCATTAGCTCCTGCCACAATGATAAAAATTAAAAGCGCTGCTAAAATCAGTTGTTTCATAAATGTTTCCTTTCGTTTTTTAAATCAACTTTCCTCGTTCCCTGTTCGCCGATCGGTTTGAGTTTCATTGATTTCAGAACCGTTAACAAATTTTCTATATATCAATATCCAAATACTGCAAAATCAGTCTGTCCTAACAAAAACCCGTATTCATCAAGAATCCCACCCCAGAAAATAATTCCATCAGCATGCCCTTCAACATGCGGCCAAACAAAATCAAGAATGGTATGATGGGTAGCGCCATTCTGAAGAGTGACTGCCTGATAATCATGTTCGGTTGTCCAGGAAGGATGGAAAAAGTATTCGCCGTAAACATCCAGAATAACATAGAGTGACGCGTTAGTGATTGTCTCATCTGGGTTATAAACGACTGTTTCCAGCAGAAATACATCACCCGGAAAAAACATGTTCGACGACAGCGACAGATTGAACAGAAATGCGTCGGCAGGTGATGGGGTTGGTGTGGGTGAAAAGTCCGGTGTGGCGGTATGAGTGGGAACAGGGGTTTTGACCGGAGTCGGGGTTGGTGTTTCGGTGGGTATATTGGCCGGAATCCAGTTGACAGCGGCGATGGCATCCAGATCGAAACCTGCTGAGGGGCCACCGGGCATACCGGGATCGTATATGATATTCCCATAATCACAGCGCGCCGCATTTTCACCTTCATCGGTATCAATAATTCGTATAAATCGTATCCATTCCAGCCCGACATCTTCCAGATCGAATGCGTCGCCGCCCGCTGTTTCCGGATCGGTTGGATCAATGTCATTGTCCGGATGACTGTAAACAGGATTAACTCCTGCAAATCCCGACCAGTTCGCCGGATTGTTTATAGGTGTTCCGTCTGGATCATATCGGTTTGGAAACCGGTAAAATGTTTCATCGTCCTGGCTGACTTCAACGAATGCAACTTCGGCAAAAACATTCAGCGGATCTCCGGCGATATAAAACGGGTTTTCAAAAACAATAAAATCAGGACCGGGTCCATTGACGATAATATGGTTCACAAATTCAAGTGTGATAATGCCGCCGTCACCCAGGCTCAGGACATCTGTTGAGCCGTTGTTAGCGCCAGCGCCCCGCGGAGGTCCCAGCACAATGTCCGGAAACCGGTCAAGACCGTATCCGCCACCGTCGCCCTGAATAAACTCCGCAACCCTGTCCGGAAATACTCCGTGCGCATTGATTATAAATACGGTTAGCAAAAGCATGATTGTAAATACTGTTTTTATTGAATTCATAATGGGATTCTCCATTTGTTTGCTAAATTACCGCTCAACAATGACCAGCGCATCCGGACCCCAACCGACAGATATATCGCGAACGATGGTATCGTCTTGCGCTGTATCCAGCACAAATGCTTTATCGGTATTGAAACTTAGCGCCCACAGTCTTTCATCAGGTCCCAGAGCCAGTCCGGATACCATATTCATGCTATGTCCGGCATTGGGCAGTGTGACTGACGGCAGCGCTGAAAATGTTGCGGGATTAATTCGTCCGATATGTTCATCCGCGGCGCTGGCAAACCATGCCCGATGCGGACCGATCACCATATCCATCGGCGCATCACCTGTCTGAATCGTTTCGACCGGATTCAGGCCCGGCCAGGTAAATACGCTGACGGTACCGTTCATATGAAACCCCTGGCCTGACGAATAGTCACCTGCGTTTACTATCCAGACATAGTCAGGATAATGGTTTGAGCGCACAACTCTGGCAGTATTTCTTCCATTACTCTCAAAATATTCAATTATCTGATTTGAATGAGTATCAACGACCACTGTAAACCCGGGGCCTCCGGGAAAAAACGAGGTATCCAGATTGGCGCAGGCTACCAGCGCCTGATTACCGATAACAGTTATACCTGTTGGTCTGGGGGCAGTCGTTTTGCCGGGATCTGACGGAAGTTCGGGCATTGGGATTTCGGCAAGTATCTGGCCGGAAAACGCATCCATTCGGGTCACTTTGTTCGCATTAAACTGAGTTACATAAAAGGTTGTATCATCCACAAAAGCCATGTCAAATGGACTGGCGCCGATACCGGTGGATAATTCGCGTTTTAGAGATAACGATACCGGATTATAAACTGTTATTGAATGAGACAGACTGTTAATTACAAATAATTCATTATTATGCAGCACAACGCGGGATGGCGCCTGACCGGTTAATGCAGCATTCGGCTCGGTTGCATAACTGCCGGCATCGACACGCCAGAGTGTTTCACCCAGTCCCATGGCGATCACAACATCGTATTCCGGTGATTCGCCTGGTGTGGGAGTTGGTGTTGGAGTTCCGGGTTGAGGTGTCGGCGTGGGCGTTCCGGGAGCTGAACCGTCCGACACTGCGATAACGAACGGAATCATCATGCCGAATGCGTCGAAAGAAAACTCTGTGAAATGAATCGGACGAATACTGAATAAACTCTCCAGATCCAGTGATATTCGATCGCGTTCCGGCAGAGTTTCATACCACCAGTGGCCGGAGTAATCCTGAACTATCAGACCGATATCGTGTGGGGCCGTGAAACTGAATCCGCGATAAAACGGTGCGGTAAAGTCAAGATCGGTATAAACTCCGAAGATGCCGGTGGCAAGATCAATACCGTAACAGTCACCGGTTGCGTTATCAAAATACAGAAGTGTATCAGCGGATGATGCATCAAGCCTGATTGCTGAAACACGGCCGCTGCCCTCTGGTAAACCGAATAACTCACGCAAGGCAGTTTCTGGTATGGAAAACAGGGGTTGCAGAGTTTCGGCATCCAGAAACTCAAACCTGTTTTCACCATCAATAATCAGCCATGTATCCCCCGAATGGCCGGGTATGGCATTGATGGCAGTGACTCCGGTGATATCGTCAATACCGGTCAGTTTCTGAAGCGCTTCTGTTATATCAAAACGCGCTCCGGTATCCAGATCGACCAGCATAACTGAGGCCGAAATGTCTGACGTGAAACATAGACCAACACACAACATCAAAACAGTCGAAAACAGAATCCGGAAAACAATACGGCTGTTTATTGATGAGTTTGATCGAATAAAACAATGAATCATTAAACAATCTCCATTAATTAAAAAGTTATCTTTGCTGATGCAAAGAAAGCACGTCCCGGAAGCGGAAAACCTCTGACATCCACAACCTCGGAAGCAGTGATGTTTTTCACTTCGAATCCCGTCTGAAGATGCGGACCAAAATTCCAGTTGAAACCGGCATTTCCGGTCAGACGGTTGTCCAGCTTTTTGGTGTTGGCCCTGGTAACATAGTTGCCGCTAAGGTAATGACCTTCTGTCCAGACAGTCAAATTTTGTCCTGTCCATGACAATCGGGTAAACAGATCATGTTCAGGGCGACCCGGAATAATTTTTCCGTCAAGGTTGGGTTCGCCCGAACGATCAATCGCCCGGTCATAGGTATAGCTGCCGGAAAGTGTAAAACCGCCTCCCGGATTTACTGATATGTCAATTTCTATACCTTCTGAACGCGATCGGCCGATATTGAACGGTTTGTAGCGGAATCCAGCGACAAGCTGATATTGGATCAGGTCATCAGCATCAATACGAAACCATGCGGATTCAACACGCCAGCGTCGGGCTTCATACAGGATACCGGCATCAAAACTGACAGCGTTTTCCGGTTTCAGATCAGGATTGCCGGTGGTGTATCCCGCCTCAAGATATAACTCGTTAAAGGATGGAGCTCTGAAACCGTATCCGGCATTGGATTTGATTGACAAACGATCAGTAATAAACCATCGCAACCCCAGTTTGGGACTCCAGTGATCGCCTGTATCGGATAAGCGGTCATATCGCAAATGTGCGCTTGCCCATACGCTGTCTTTAACAACAGCATGCTCAAACCTGGTATTTACGGCGAATGCGTCACGTGAAACGCCTCCGAAAAAATTGTCATTCAGTGATTCCGAATCGTAATGAAATGACAGACCGCTTCCTGCACGATAATCAGAATAGCTCCAACCGGCTCGAATGCCGGATGCGTTGGTGCGTTGGCGAGTAAAGATCGGAACACCGGTTTGCTCTCCATAGGGATCTTCGAAATCCATTCCCAGATATTTGACATGTGGCTCAACGAAAAACAGATGGGTATCATCGCCGAACGGTCGGGTTTCAAGTCGAAGATTCGCGGTGAGTCTTCGATCGGTTTGTGTTGCATATTCCGATGGAAAGGTTGTCATTCCGGGAATACCCTTGTCAGCATAAAACCCTTCAATATTTCCTGAAAGGGTGCTGTTCGGGAGCGCTTTTGACTGGAATCGCACCGCGGCTTCGTAGGCGTCCATATCATTATTGCTGCGTCTGTCGCGAAAATCATCGTCTGGATTGAATGCTGTTCCGCTGTCATTTATAAACGGAAAATCTCCGTCTGTCCGTTTAATTCCGGCGGTCAGTGATAGCCGATATTTTTCATGGTTAAGCCAGGCTCCAATACTGGTATTCAGAGTGTTCCATGAACCGTAACTTAAACTGCCGGAGCCTGACCAGCCGGGCGAGCTTTCCTTGCGGGATACAAGATTAACAACTCCGCCAATAGCTCCGCTGCCGAAAACAGCGGAATCAGCGCCGCGCAGAATTTCTATTTTTTCGATAGTGTCCAGCGGCAGAGATGACAGGTCAACACCGGCATTCGACGCGGTATTGATGCGAATACCATCCAGCAGAACGATGACCTGATTAGCGCTGCTGCCGCGGATGCTAATGGTGGACAGTTTTCCCAGACCTCCGAAATCCCTGACGGTTACTCCGACGGCGCTGCTTAGAAGTTCGGGAAGAGTCTGAAAACGAGGCAGATCACCGTCTAACTGGATCACAGTGACAAACGCAGGTAATTGAGTATCAACGGATGAGATATCTGGTCTGGATGCTGTGACACTGATACCGGTTCTGTATTCAAAACGACCGTCTTTTTCGGAAAAACTGAAGTCCGCCTCGTCAATCGTCGATTTTGATTTGTCAGGCGGAGAGTCCGTTTCAGACTCAACTACCATGAATGATGGCCATAATACTGAAACTAAACAGATTATATATGGGAAAACCCGGTAAAAACGGCGGCGGAAAACAACCTGTATAAAGCGAATCAATATCACATCCGGCGCCTTTCGACGCTGGGGTAAACTAAAAAAGCCGGCCGCGGGGCCGACTAATGAGCGGTCAGTTTTCATCTTCACCCCGCGAAAGACAAAACTGGTTTGAATGCTGATCGGGTATCCTGGCTTCCGGATCAACCGGTTATTCTGCGCCTTCCCGAAGGTTAATCAAATTACTTCAGTGGCTGGTTTGCTTCAAAACCATGCAGAAACCGTCCCCGGTTACAGTTGCGGGTCAGCGCCGGATTTTCACCGGCTTCCCCGTGCGGCCAAAAGCCGCTCATCAGCATCCATGCTGATAAAAAAATGCTAATATGAAATGATCCTGAAAGTCAAATTAATTTTCGAATGACTCCAATGCTTGCCCGTTTGGCAGGTTTCTGGCAATATGGTTTTCAGTTCCTGTTCTACAGGCAGGATAAATCGAAAAGTCAGGGGTAAGAGATGAAAAGTGTTTTGTTTACAGTAACTGCATTAATGATAGTTATATCATTCGCTCAGGCTGTGCCGGAACGTGCATTGCCGCCATCTGTTATTGTTGATCTGGATTATATATCGTCGAACAACATAATTATTCTGGACAGACCTGATGTGGATGTATGGTTGATGGAAGACGATCAAAATATCGGCATGGGAGTCCCTTATCGTATCGGGGCTGCTCGCGATTTGCCGGACAACATCGCTGACCTGGCGGAGTCGTCTGTGGTTTCCGATTATGGTCTGATACGTCGGTGGTCGATTCATTCACCGGATGCGGTAAAGCTTCAGATACATTTGCAGAACATTGAATTACCGGACAACAGCGCGTTGTATGTGTATGCGGAAGGGGAGACTGAAGCCGACCGATATACGCAACAGGATGTATATTACGACGGCGATTTGTGGACACATGGAGCTCCTGGGAATACGATTGTTCTGGAATGGCACTGGGATGAAGCGCCCGATAGACACGTTGAAACACCATTCGATATTTATCAGATCAGTCATATCTACAGAGATTTGTATAGTATTTTTACGCGCGAGGGAGGTTGCCATAACGATGCCACATGTGATCTGGATTACCGGCCACAGCGGGATGCGACGGCTCATATCGTTTTTAACGATGGACACACGTATGTTTGCTCTGGAGTTATGCTGAACAACACCGCACACGATTTCATACCCTATTTTTTAACCGCGAATCACTGCATTGGCACTCAGGCCGTAGCAAATACCATACAGGTATATTTTTTCTTCCATACACAGACCTGTAACGGCCCTCGACCACCCAGAGGCCCCAGAACCGTGACGGGTTCAACTCTTCTGGCAACCAGAGGTGCGTTTGGAGGAAGCGGAACGGATTACACTCTGTTACGTCTGAACAACGCTGATTACTCAAATATTTATTTTGCCGGATGGGATAGAAATTCACTGTCGAACGGCACAGCAGTAACAGGTATTCATCATCCGGACGGCGCTTACAAACGGATATCCTACGGCACGATGAATTCAACGTGGTACAGTGGTCAATGGGGAGTTCGCTGGGATCGAACCTCAAATCCGGGAGTAACCGAACCCGGTTCATCAGGTAGCGCTCTTTTCAGGGATTCCAACAAGTATGTTGTCGGTCAGTTATGGGCAGGATCATCCTCATGTCAAAATCAAAACGGCCGTGATTACTATGGACGTTTCGGTAATTCGTTTAATCATGGCAATCTGGGTCAGTGGCTTGGCAATGCAAATACCTGCCCCGGCGCGTATTTTGGTGGAGCGCCCAATACGCCGACTCCAACGAATACTCCGACAACGCTGCCGACGCATACACCTAATCCGACCTGGACTCCTACACCATCAGGTCCATCCCCGACTCAGACGCCAATGCCAACATGGACACCGACTCCCGGCGGCCCGACACATACACCCGCGCCTCATACACCCACACCGGAAAATCCGACCCAGACACCGAATCCCACATGGACACCGATTCCGGATGAAGAGATAAGTCTGTCAATCATCATGCCGTCCGATATGTTTCGTCCCGGCGACCCGTTTGAATGCGCGATTGTGATTGACAATGACACTTTCGAAGCAATGAATGATATTCCTTTGTTTTTGATTCTGGATGTGTATGGTGACCTGTTCTTCATGCCGAGTGCAACCGGTTTTGATTATTATTTAGCGGATTTGCCGCAAGGTCAGACAATATTTATTGCTGTACCAATGTTTCAATGGCCCGAAAATGCAGGCGCTGCTGACAACATCTTCTGGTATGCTGGGCTGACAGACAATACATACACCAGATTAATTGGCAACTTTGACTCATTCAGATTTGGATGGAGAGATCGGGAGTAAAAATGGGGAAAAAAATCTATATTTCTGCTGATATTGAAGGAGTTACGGGCGTTGTGCATTTTGACGAAGTCGAACGGAACAAGGATGATTTCGGTATGTTCCGAAAGTTTATGACTCGTGAAGTTAACGCTGCAATCAAAGGCGCTCTGGATGCCGGTGCGGATGAAATCGTTGTACGGGATGCTCATGGTGATGCGCGAAATATTCTGCCGGATGAGTTGCACCGAAGCGCTCGGCTGTGGCGCGGTTGGGCGGATACACCGTTGTCCATGATGGAAGGAATAGACGAATCGTTTGATGCGGTGATGTTTATCGGATATCATGCCGCCGCTGATATTCCGGATGCCACATTAAAACATACGATGTCCGGCCGGGTAGCTGAAGTACACCTGAACAATATTCTAATGGCTGAAGCGGGATTGAATGCAGTTATGGCGGGCCTGTTTAACGTTCCGGTTATTTTCGTTTCCGGTGATCGGGCTGTATGTGAGTATTCAAAACAAACGTTTACCAACATTGAAACGGTTTCAGTCAAAGAGGGTAAAGGTGCTGCTGCAATCAATATGCACCCGGAAACTGCATGCGAACTGATTCGTAAACATGCAGCGAAATCACTGATGCAACTGGATCAATACAAGCCGTTTCAGCCAAAGCCCCCCTATACATTCAATGTGCGGTACCGGCGTGAACATTCCGCTTTCAAGGCGCAGTTTTATCCTGGAGCAACCAGAACCGACTCCAATACCATCAGTTTCAAATCCGATAATCTGATGGATTGCCTGACCTTCTTTTACTATTGCATGGGCTGATCCATGATCCGAGTCTTCGGGTCAACTCTAAATAGACGGTATCCGAAAACTGCAAATTCTTGTCGTGCTAAGCAATTCGGCTGAATTTCATAAATAAATTCAACAAATATAAACCGATTGTAGCATTATTCGGGTAATCAATCTTCGAAGCACACAGACATGGTACGTTTTCTAATCAGCAGCGACCATAAACGCCTGACGGTAAAGAAGTATCAGGTAGTGAGCTCTGAATTGCAATATCGCCTGACTGAAAGCATAAGAAACATGGAAAGCTTGAAAACAGGCGTTTCATCAGGTTGTTTACCCCAGGTGGAGAGACATGTTGTGAGTGACAGGTAAACAGAAAAAAGCGAAACTGATCAGACATTATCTGTCTGAACAATGTCAACAGTGGCAGCAAATGCTGTTCAATTTTCCAGACTTCGCCTTTCGGACCACGCCCGAACGTCGGAGGATCCATAATAATGGCATCGTATTTAACACCTCGCCGAGCTTCGCGGCCGATAAATTTGGTGACATCATCAGGAATCCATCGAATAGGCCGTTTGGCCAGACCATTGCGTTCAGCGTTTTCTCGAGCCCATGTCACGGCTGATTTGGCTCCATCTACATGCGTAACACGAGCTCCTGCCTTGCTGGCCACCAGGGTTGAATACCCGGTGTAGGCAAACAAATTAAGAACATTCATTTCAAAATTGCATTCCTGAACTTTGCGGTGTATCCAATCCCAAAAAAACGATTGCTCCGGAAAAACACCCAAATGGCCGAAGCCGGTCGGTTTGACATGTATTGACAACTCATTTCGATGTATCAACCAGGATTCACTCAATTGGCTCACAAACTCCCAGTTGCCACCACCGGTGTTAGAGCGGTGATATATTCCTGAAGCCTTCGACCATAGCGCTTTTCCTCCTGAGGCTGGCCAAAGAGCCTGCGGCGCGGGACGGGACAGAACAATTTT
>PWNJ01000088.1 GCA_003558985.1 candidate division CSSED10-310 bacterium | reverse complement strand
CGGCGCACCAATTATCAATAGTCAATTAACAATTCACAATTATCAATGAATAAATATGTGCAGACAAACGCTGATACGGCACCATTCAAACCATTGACAATTGGCTAATGAATATTGACTATTGACTATTGTTCCGGCGCCCTTTTTGGTCGGCAAAAACGTTTATATATCAACGATTTAAACCACAAATCATGCGGCCTTATGTGGGCGCGGAAACCGCGCCCCTACAGGTTGTTCAGAACCTCCGTGCCCTTCGCTGTTATCACCCAATGACCGCTGTCGTTTTCGACAAGACCGGCGCCTTCCAGTTCACGAAGACTGGATCGTATTCGGTACATCGGTTGAGCGGCCCGGTCGGCAATATCCTGGTCGGTGCGAGGTTCAGTCAGATAATCCAGCATCAGCATGGCAACCGTTGACAATGATCCGTCAGGATTGATGCATGCCATGATTTATCCTTTCAGATTCTTTTTGCAAAAATACCAGTCCTTGCATTCCAGTGAGCTGTCTTTTGCGCGGGCTTCAGCCGCATCCTGAGTGTTTGGCGGCGGCATAATGACCTGATCGCCGGGTCGCCAGTTGGCCGGAGTCGCCACGCCATGCTTGTCAGATGTCTGCATCGCCTGAATCACCCGGACGATTTCATCCATGTTTCTGCCGGTTGTCAGCGGATAATAAATCATCGCGCGCAAAATCTGTTTGTCATCAATGATGAACACGCACCGGCTGGTTTCGGTTTTGCTTTCACCGGGCATAACCATACCGTATTTTGTGGCAACATTGCGGTCCAGATCGGCAATAATCGGAAACTCGATCTTAACGCCCATTTTTTCCTCAATGTTTCGTGCCCATGCGATATGTGAATACACACTGTCAATACTCAATCCCATCAGCTCAACACCCATTTCACGCAGTGTCGGATGTATTGCGGCAAATGCCATAAACTCAGTGGTGCATACCGGAGTAAAATCCGCCGGATGCGAAAACATAACCAGCCATGTGCCTTTGAAATCCTCCAGCCGAAGTTTTCCGTGTGTCGTAACCGCTTCAAACGTCGGAGCGGGTTCATTCAGTCTTGGCATTGTTACCGGAGCGGTTTCCATACATTCTTTATGTTCCATTTTTATACCTCCAAAATGAAAATTGAAATAGATAAAAAAATAAGTCTGCGTCACTCAGCGTGAGTATACCACAAATTAACGAAAATGACTTGAAGCGCTTGCTCCAATCATCCCAAAATCGTATATTTGACTGGCTATGACGCAAAAGGTTTCACGTTTTATTCATACTCTTTTCCCGCTGCTGCAGCAGTTAAAAGGATATCATAGCGGCGATTTCCGCAGCGATCTGTCTGCCGGAATAACCGTTGCCTTCATGCTGATACCGCAGGCGATGGCCTATTCGGTTCTGGCCGGAATGCCGCCCATTACCGGTCTGTACGCCGCCACGGTTCCATTGCTTGTCTATGCCTTGCTGGGAACATCGCGCCAGTTGTCTATCGGACCGGCCGCGCTGGTATCGTTTTTCGTTTTCAGCGGTGTCTCCGCGTTAAAACCGTCATCCCCCGATCAATACATTCATTACACGATGCAGTTGACGATGTTGTCCGGAGTGATTCTGCTGGTGATGGGACTGATTCGAGCCGGTTTCGTCGTCAATTATGTCAGCCGGGCCGTCCTGTCCGGGTTTACATCGGCCGCCGCGTTGATTATCGCTCTGAATCAACTGGATGCCATTCTGGGTATTCCATCGGCACCCGCGTCCACGTTACCGGCCAAACTGGCCTATTTTTACCAAAATTACATGAATACCCAGGCGCTGCCGCTGGTGTTCGGTCTGGCCGCCGTCATATTGATTGTTGTGCTGAAACGGTTTTACAGGCGGTTTCCGGCGGGGCTGCTGACTCTGATAGCGGGGATTGTTCTTGTACGATGGTTGTCTCTGCACGAATCCGGGCTGACCATTATCGGAGCCGTTCCGGCCGGTCTGCCCCGTCCTGCCATGTTTAAACCCGATTTCCACGTCATGAAACTGCTTCTTCCGGCAGCGTTAACCATTGCGTTTGTCGGATATATCGAGTCGTATTCAATCTCGCAGTCAATCGCTGTGCGAAAACGCCAGACAATTATCCCCGACCGCGAACTGATCGCGCTGGGAGCCGCCGATATCACCGCCGCGGTTTTTGCCGGGTTTCCGGTCACCGGTGGCTTGTCCCGAACCGCCGTTAACAATGATTCAGGCGCTCGTTCCGGACTGGCCGGCATCATCACCGCCGCATGTGTCAGTCTGATTCTGCTGTTTCTGACACCGCTGTTCTTTTACCTGCCGTTTGCCGCGCTGGCCGCCATCATTATCGTCGCCGCTGTCAGTATCTTCGATCCGAAAGAATGCGTCCGCCTGTTCAAAGTCAAGTTTGCCGACGGGCTGACATGGCTGGCCACGTTTTTGCTGACTCTTCTGGGAGGTATCGAAATCGGTATTCCCGCAGGTGTGCTGTTGTCTCTGGCCATGTTTATTCGACGGAGCGCTCACCCGCATATCGCCGAACTCGGCTACTGCCGCGAACGCAACGATTTCATGAGTATTAAACGGTTTCCCATGCTGCAACGCTATCCGCATGTCATT
>PWNJ01000132.1 GCA_003558985.1 candidate division CSSED10-310 bacterium | reverse complement strand
GGCTTGTTGGAGTCGCAGTCGGGGTTGCGGTGGGTGGCGCTGGAGTCGGTGTTGGAGATGCCGAGTCAAGATCCGCCCAGATTTCAACGTCATCAATATTCCAGCCACAATACACAACGGAGCCGTCTGTTGTGCCCATCACCCAGCGCAGATAGACCGTGGGCTGGTTATCAGCCACAGCAGAAATATCATACGTGATCGGAACCCAGTCCGGATCAGTGAAACTTCCGCCACTGTGACTCCAGATATTGACCCAGTTAACGCCGTCATTCGATACTCGGAAATGTGCATTGTCATAGATACTGTTTTCAACACCCAGCCATCGCATGAACCGCACTTCCACGTCCACAAGATCTGAACAGTCAATCGCGTTGGAGGTCAGATTGGTCTCCGGCATATTGTTCGAATACGACCCCTGAAGGTTATATCCATAAACATTATCGCCTGTGTAACCGCTGGACGGATTGCCGCTGGTACCGCTGGGAACTCCCCATTCCCACTGGCCTTCGGTCGTCCATTCGGGATCCGTGTCCATGTTCCAGAAATACCGGCGGACAAAATTGGAAAATGTACATTCAATCTCAAATCCGGCATCGGTTGAATAACCATCCGCAGTGAAGTGTACGGTAAACTCAACGGTAGTCGGATCCGGCATATCCGGTGATGCAGTGACTCTGAAATGTGGCGCATCGCTCATCGCGCTTTCACCGCCCGGAATATTCGGCCAGGTCGCCGTATCCTGCTCTATCGTCACGTAATCGGAATGGCTGCTGCTTAAAACGCCGCTGACATTATGCGCCATACCATAGCCGGTATTGGCCGCAGTTACCTTGACAAGAATCGTTTCGCCTGGTTCCCAAATACCATTAAATGTACCACCGGAAATCTCTTCGATTTCATATTCCGATACGATCAGTGTCGGAGCGACGGCCATTTCTGTAAATGATGTCGATCCGCTGTTCTCGGCGCTGGTCCAGGCAATGGTAAACGGAATCAGTTCACCATCTGTGACAGATGTATCAACCGAAAACTCAAACGGCTCATTGCTCGTCCCGCTGCCACTTTGCGGTATATCCGGAAATGTCACGGTTGCATTGGTAATCATGACATTCGGATTTGTAGTACTCAGTGTTGCGCTCACACCGGTGGCATCCAGACCCTGATTGTTCAGTGTGACAGGCATCACAATATCTTCGCCACCGTTGATCTGACCGTCGTTGTTTCCAGCGGAATCATCAATCTCGTGATCACCGTAGACAAGTAATGGGACATTGCACGGAGCGGTATAGGACACCATCACATCGTCTATATTCCAGCCGAAATAGGAGATGATTGAATCGGTCGGTCCCATGACCCAGCGAAGTTTGACATCACTGTATCCAGCCGCCCAGTCAGTGATATCGTATTCACGATAGTTCCAGGACGTATCGGTAATGGTTCCGCCGGTATGCTGCCAGACAACATGCCATGTGGATCCGCCATCGTTGGATATTTCGATAGCCGCGTGATCCCACGATGCGCTTTCGACACCCAGCCAGCGCCAGAAACTCAGATATGCCTGGCTGGCACCTGAACAATCAAACGAGGTTGTTGTCATGTATGCGGGAGGCAGATTGTTCTGATAATTGCCGGTCAGGTTATATCCAACGATGTGGGTGCCGGTATGGCCAGATGGCGGGTTGCCATCGATGCCGGAGGCCGGTCCCCATTCCCACAGATTTTCATATTCCCAGCCCGGATCGGTATCCATATTTTCTTCCAGAAGCACCATTAACTGTAGTGTTGTAAACAGGTAATATGAACCATTGTTGTCATCCACAGCAACATTCCCGTGCGGGTCGGTACTCTGGACATAAAAGTAGTACTCGGTGCATGGATCAAGATCACTGATTGTGAACGAATGAGATGTGCGCAATCGTGCATCTTCTTCCATGTTGACCGGAGGCATTGAATCACCCCAGAAAAGAACTGCATCCGCAGGTTCACTTGTTGTCCATGAAATTGTGGCCGTATCAATGCCTATATCGCTGACGGTTACGTTGGAAATGATTGGGGGTTCACAATCTACATCAGCATATGCATATACATCCGCTGGCGCACCATCACAGTCTTCATCGTGATAATGAACCGTTATGGTATCGGCATGAGATACCAGAATGATGCCCGGAGCAGACGTTGTGTCAGAGGTCTGAACCGTCTCGGTGAAAATTGCGGTATCCGGTCCGGTTTCATACAGAATAACCGTTTGCGGTACCGGGTCGCTATCAGACCAAATATCGACAACTGCGGTTTCTATTACATTCGGGTCTGTACTTAGATCTGAATCAAAAACACTAATTTGAATAACATCATCGCAATTGTATCCAGCCCGATCCATAACAACCACGCCACAACCTGCCGGTGCTACCATAACCAAAGATTCCTGCGGTTTAAGGTTCTGGCCGTAAACTGTGATAATCATATCACCCACTGTTTCAGGCGCTATGTTTAATGTGGCAACTCCGAATTCATTTGTTTCAGCGATAAGGTGGACATCACCCGGTTTGAATGCGCATACAAAAGCGCCTTCAATCGGAGTCGCGCCATCAGTAACGGTCACGGTAAACGGTACCGGAGCCATTGGAGCAGTCGGAAGGTGATCCACGTCGGGTTCAATAAATGAAGCAGACCGGAACATGGCTGAACAATCGCCAAACAACAGATACTGATGAAAAATCTTGACCGCGTTTGCGCCTGTGCCGAACACGTCGTAAACAAGCATATATCCGTTATAGGCCATTTGACCGAAATTGTACTCTCCACCAGGCAGTGAACCATCATCATTCCCCGTTACTGAATACGTTACTCCCCAGGCAAGTGTTGCTGGTTCATGCCATGAACAGACCGTTGTCGAACTGAACATTCCAATAGCGCCACCATCCGGTTTTTTAAGCCAGCGCTCAGCAAAACAATCAGTCGCGCCGGTAAAACCACCGTTTGAACAGGAAACATCCATTATGAAGGGTGTCAGATATCCATTGGTCAAAGCATCCACATCACTGTTGCTGAACGGAACATTCGTCCATGATGTTCCACTTCCATGTCCCAGATAGCACAACCAGAAACGCCCGTCATTCACCGCATCGGCAATCGTCTGAGTTCCATGTCCCATTGACTGATAGATACGCTGGGGTACGGCATTCGGATTGTGTGCCAGAAAACGTTCTTCAATGTGTTCAACATATTCTTCATCTGAGGGGTTTGAACCTTCATTTGAAGCGATCCCGGCAAATTTGTCCAGCCAGTCGCCTTCAGGCGGATTAATTTCATAGGTGAGTATTTTATCCAGTTGAGCATCCAGTTCATCGAAATTCTGTGCTGAAAAACGTGAAATAAAAGCATCGGGATAAATATCGCTTCCTTCCAGCAGAGTAAACATGGAATCGGATGGACTGTTACTCCCGGTCAGCGGTTCCAGTTGCGGCGCATCACCGACCAGCAGGAAATAAACCGGTTTGGGATCTGCTTCATCCCAGTAGTTCTGAATATACGACTGAATCTGCGTTGCGGCTGTGCCCGTTTCGTCATTGCTGACCAACGTCACATCAATACCTCGTTTTGTTTTCCATTCAACAAATGCTGCCATTTCACCCATAAAAGGATCATGACAAATAATCAGCATCGGTTCCGGATCAGTGCGTGTTCCTAAACCCAGCGCGTCAAAGTTTTTCAAGTTACGACGATAAACCTCCCGAAATGCCGGAAATACGGCTTCCACATCAATATCCGTATCACCCTCAGTCACAACTTCAACAATGAAATCCGTCGCGATATTCAACTCACCAGTTACCGGATTAAATCGGGTCGGGGTCAGTGTCACGGTCACAAAACGAAAATCTCGCATAATACCTTCATCAGATATATGCGCTATTTCCGCCGGATAGAATGCATTTGTATTGTAAACGGCCTCGTCAAGCATAAACGGGGGTCGTTCTTCAGTTCTCAGATAAGAAGGCTGCCCCGGATAAACTCTGAAATCTTTAAGACTGGTTTCCGAAATAACCTCAATATTTAAAGATACTCGAGCATTTCGAGGAACAATAATATTTTTTCGAATGGCCGGAATCAGCGGACTGCCGGGGCGATTCAAAACACCTGCGTCCGGCAGAGCTATTCGGTCATATATTTGGCCTTCCTCATTCTCCTCGATGACATAAATACCAGGCACATTGATTTCAAGTAATGTACCGGTTTCATCGGTATGCCTGAGCAGAACATCTGCTGATTGCAATTGTCCCGCGTCCCGTTGCAACGGCATCCAGGCGGCCCATCCCGGAGCCACCAAAAACATTCCGGCGACAAAAATCATGATTAACTTGTTTCGCATTTTATTATATCCTCCTGAGTTAATTGAATAAGATTCAAGCCATACATCAATCATTATAATCCCAACTATTTTGGATAGCAAAATTCATTCCGAATAGCCTTGACTAGCTGGTTGACATGATGGTCAAGCTGAAATAGGTTACATTCACTTTTATCCGGATGACCGTGATCATTCGATATTTGTAACTAATACAGGAACGTTGTTTGGAGGTGACCGATGCTGAACTATTACGACCAGGATCCGCGATTGCTTCGCTGGGCTGAGGTTATTGTTGATTTTTGCACTGAAGTAAAGGCAGGCGAACGAGTAGAAATCACCGGTGAAATTCCTGGTCAGCCTCTGATGCTTGCCTTGTATCGCCGTTGTCTTGATAAAGGAGCATTTCCGATCTTGAAACCGTCCTTTGGTGAAGCTGCTGAAATTTTTTATCGGTCAGCAAGCAATGTTCAATTAAAGGACGTGTCACCAATCGCATTGTTCGAGGCAAAAAATACTGATGTCTCGCTGCACGTTATGGCAGAGACAAACACTCGCAATCTGACAGGAGTGGACCCGGCAAAAGTATCGTGCGTCCGAAAAGCAAGACAGGAGCTTCAGCGACTTAAAAAAGAACGTGTTCGCTGGAATGTAACCAGCTTTCCGACTTATGCATATGCCCAGGATGCAGGAATGTCGTTGCGCGAACTGGCTGAACTTGTTTTTTCGTCAGGATTTTTAAATGATCCCGATCCCTTAGGACAATGGCGGTCTTTGCGTAAAAAACAACAAAAAATGACCCGCTTGCTCAGTGGAGTAAAAATGTTTCGTGTTGAAAATGATGAATGTGATTTATCGCTGGGTGTCGAAGGGCGACGAATATGTGAAAGCTCAGGAGCTGTCAATATGCCTGATGGGGAGGTGTACACCGGTCCAGTTGAAACAGATGTAAATGGACATATTCATTTTTCTTTTCCAGGGTACTATATGGGCCAAATAGTCGAAGGTATTCGGCTGGAGTTTAAAAACGGAAAAGTTGTTTCTGCTAAGGCTGACAGTAATGAAGCCTTTTTACTGGAAATGCTCGATACGGATGATGGGGCCAAACGGATTGGCGAGCTTGGCATTGGAACAAACTGGGGAGTGACGCGATTTACTAAAAATTTGCTGTTTGATGAAAAAATGGGAGGAACTATTCACCTGGCGCTAGGTGATTCATATCGTGAAACCCTGGGTAAAAACAGATCAGCTATCCACTGGGATATTCTACATGATCTAAGGCAAAACAGCCGATTGTATGCCGATTCAGAAGTATTGATTGAAAACGGATATTTTGTTGGAAGATTCGCTGATGCCTGGAATACTGATTAAATACTAAGAACTTGTTAAATATTGTTATCATCCTAAACCAGACAACCGTTTTACCATTTGTTTTTTGCTGGTTATTCGTGTTAAAGTTCTATCGGTATAAGTTAAAACCAATGTGAAAATTGATGTAAAGGAACAATGAATGGCTGGAAAGCTTAAGAAAGATTGCATTGAAAAAACGGTTATCAATGCCTTGGATCTGAATAGTTTTTTAACCAACACTGTTGTTCTATTTAATGCTTTGGGAGATGCCATTATTGTTATCGATTGTTCCGGTAACATCATTCAGATGAACAACATTGCTGAAAATCTGACCAAATGGCAACAGCATGAAGTTTCCGGGAAACCATTTTGTGAAATCATATCTATTTACAACACCCTGACAGGAAGCAAATTACTGGAACCAGAACAGATACTGGTTAAAGAAAAAAGTGACGAATGGTCTTCAGAGCACCTGACTCTTGTGAACAAAGACGATGAAAAAAAACAGATTTCTTGCAAGGGAACAGTTGTAGAGAATCAGAATGGACTGATCAGCGGTTATGTTTTTGTATTTCGCGATATAACTGAAGAGTATAAGATAAGAGAGCATCTTCAAGCGAGTGAAGAACGCTTTAGAAATCTTGCTGAATTGCTACCAGTGGGATTGTTTGAATCTGACATGTCATTGAATTTGACTTTTGTCAATTCTGAAGCGCTTCGCATGAGCCAGTATTCACTGAAAGATATTCAGGCTGGCATGAATGCTATGGACTTACTCTCACCAGAATCCAGACAAAAAGCGGTCGCTGTCAGAAAACGGCGACTTCAGGGCGAAACAATACCAGTTGTGGAGTATACGGCGCTGCGAAAGGACGGAACAACTTACCCGGTTTTGCTCTACATTAACAGAGTCTCGGAAGCAACAGGTGAATTCAATGGATTCAGAGGCGTCATTATAGATATTTCTGAACAAAAAAAAGTAGAACACAAACTAAGATATTTAAGTATGCATGATGCTTTGACAAATCTGTATAACAGGACCAGTTTTGAGCAGGAAATGCATCGCCTTGGCAACACGGATTGCCTGCCATTGGGTATTGTTGTTTGCGATATTGATGGACTAAAGCTTATTAATGAGACCTTAGGGCACAAGGTTGGCGATGAACTGTTGAAGAATGCTGCCAATATCTTGCGAAAATCATTTGGAAAAAACAGTTTTATAGCACGAATTGGCGGGGATGAATTTGCAGTTTTGCTACCCAAAACATCCATCGAACACCTGGAAAAACTGTCTCAAAAAGTGCTTATTGAAACGGATACTCATAACGTCCTGAACCCGGATTTTCATGTTTCATTATCAATTGGCTTTGCGATAAGTACCGAAACTCGTCCGAATCCTATCGATGTTTTCAAAATCGCCGATCACAAGATGTATCGGGCAAAACTGCACAGAACAAGAAACTCCCGAAGTGATATTGTCAAATCACTCGTAAAAACACTGGAAACACGAAACATTTTACCGGAAGGACAAGCAGTCAGATTGCAGATGCTGGCAACCCAAATGGCTGAAAAAATTGGATTGTCAGAATCAAAAAAAGATGAACTGATACTACTTTGCCGTTTTTACGATATCGGAAAAATCGGAGTTTCTGATTCTATTCTTTTAAAACCCGGACCGCTGGATACCGAGGAATATTCAGAAGTAAAAGATCATTCAGAAACCGGTTTTCGTATTGCATTAACAATTTCTGATCTGATACCTGTTGCTGATTTCATTTTGAAGCATCATGAATGGTGGAACGGTGATGGATACCCCTTGGGGCTTAAAGGGAAGGAGATACCATTGGAAAGCCGGATTTTGTCTATATTGGATGCTTATGACGCGTTAACCAATAACCGCCCCTACCGCAAGGCAATATCACACGAAAAAGCATTGAAAATTATACAGGATAACTCGGGCATTCAGTTTGATCCTGAGCTTGTAAAAATCTTTATGTCAATCATGCACAACAACTGATGACAGTTTGCTGTCTTGAGTGATCTTTGCCGGAAGACCACGTGAAACGGATTCTCTTTATATATCCACCATGGACACGAAACAGCGCACCTCCTGTCGGATTGAGTCTGATTCAGGGGATTATTGCTGAACATCAATCCCGGACAGGTGTTGTGTCCCGGATTCTTGATTTGAATGCGATCGCTGCACACCGAATTCCCCAAATTGTTACCGAAGACGGTTCCCACAAAACTCATCGCAGTATTTTAAGGCGAAACTGCATTTTGAAGTATCTTACCGGAGCATCGGGATACCAATCAATCGATCATTATCAAACCAACATGCAATATTATAAAATGCTTCTGACAGCGTACGGACGACAATATCCAATCATACTCACTCCCGGAGACTTCATCGATAAAAGTTTTAATATTGACAATCCAAATGATGTTTCATGCATGCTTGATTCGGAAAACCATCCATTGCTAAACCCGCTAAAAAGTGACCTTGAGACAAGGATAAAAGACTTTTGTCCTGACTGTATTGGTATCTCAATCATATATAAAAGTCAGTTGAGTCCTGCTCTGGCCCTTGTCAAATACTTGAAAAGTCATTATCCGGATATTCACCTGTCAATGGGAGGCGCTTTGTTATCCTGTCTTCCAATGCAAAGCCTGAAAACAATAAAAGAAACTCACGTTTCCATGTATCCCGGATCAGCAGAAGAGTTTTTAAAAGAAAAACTGAATATTACACTCGACGCCAGCACCAGCTTTCCTGCTCCAGAATACAGCGGCATTGATTTTCACTTGTATTTCGCACCTTTCAGAACACTGCAAATGATAACATCGCGGGGTTGTTATTGGGCCAATTGTTCATTTTGTGACGAATGTAACGAAACCTTTAAGAGCGACTCCTCAGATCATGTGATTGACACAATGGACATACTGGCAAGGCGATATCAGGCTCGGCATATTCATTTTACCGATCATGCAATCCCTCCTTCAACCCTGACAAAAATCAGTGCTTCAAACATGATAGCGTCATGGTCAGGTTTCGTCAGGGTCTCGCCAAAACTGGCAGATGACAGTTATGTACTATCATTAAAACAGAGCGGATGCCGTATGCTTCAAATTGGAATGGAAACTCCGGACCAATCATTGCTGGATAACATGAACAAAGGCATCAAAGCAGATTTGTTTCCCGCAATAATAAAAACTCTGCGGAACCATGATATTCGCTCATACATTTACATGCTTTTTGGTTATCCGGGACAATCCATACGTTCCTGTGAATCAACCCTGGCTTTTCTGGAACAAACAAAACCGGATTTTGTAAACGCATCCATTTTCCGGTGGTATCCAAATGCACCTCTGTCAAAGCTTCAGAGTCATATACCCGGCATTGGAAACAGCAATACCCCGGCAAACGATGATCCTGGTTCCTGTGGCATAAGCATACCCGAACTGCGACGCTGGATGTCAAATCGTTTACAAAATTCAACAATTATTCGATCAATAATAAAAAATACACCACATTATTATAAATCCAGCCATGCAGTGTATTTTTAGTTTCTCTTATGTCAGGTTGACGCTTACTGCTTCGTGATCGCCCGTTTGATTTCAATTTTTCCATTTTGATAATTGAAATCCTGAACATCATCCCGCAGTACTTCAAATGAAACAAATGCAGAATCGCCTTCAACATCGGGTTTTATCCTGAAACTCATCCTTGCAAGAGATCCTTTGCTTCCCGGCTCAATGGCGCTCTGAACACAGAATCCTCCCAAATTAATTAATCCCGGGCGACTCTCATTCAAATTAAACATAACCCATCCGGGCTCCAGTGAACCATCCCCCCAGTCCACGTATTCAAGCTTCTCGGTATCATAAGTGAACCGAATAGTAACAGCATCAATCCGTGTGACCGGATTTTCTACCATTACATCAACCATAACTGTTTCACCGGGCGTTCCCGATGCAGATGTTATCCATATTCGCTCACTTTGTGGCTGCACATTATCAAGGCCCCCACCATGACTGTGACTCAAAACCGGCAAAACTGAAAAAGTGACCATTAAAATAGATGCTAATAAAAGTTTCATCTTGTTTGTTCCTCCTTGCTGTAATGAATTGTAATCCAGAAAACAATTCATTTTCAAAGATATAACCTTATCTCTTAATACACCATAACCGATAAAAATGCAAGTTGTAAACCCATGAGCCAGGGGCAGTTTACAAAGCGCACAGTCTATCAGTGCAAAAATCGTGAAAATAAGTCACTCTATCGCTAAACTTTTTTATGTGCCGCAAGTTCTTCAATCAACAATCGATACTGCCAACAGCGTAAACCCGCCAGATCTCTAACCTTTGAGTAATTGTATATTGCGTCTTCAGGCATTACTGCAATTTTTTTCAGCGTTTTGTTCCCGGCAATAATAGCCGGATCGATTTTTTCCCGATCAGCAACCCGGTCTCTGACCATCTGCAGTTTTTTGAAAATTGCTTTGTTATAATCAGGGTTTTTGCGAAAAAGATTGTCCGGGTATTCGGGGCACTCTCTTAAGGGAGTATTCCTGGCAGTTCTGATAAGTTCCGGAATTTCAGATCGAATGGCAGCGGAAACATGTTTAAGATATTGTCCCATTTTGTCTTCATTGTGATTATTAACGGCAAATCCAGCCAAAGCAGTCAAAATTTGATTTGAAAATATCTGAAATACAGGGCGATCCTGACGTTCGGCTTCCAATTCGCGAATATTCCATAACAAACGCAAACCCTCCAGATATCGCGGTTGACAATTTTTACTGCTGGCAAATTTCCAAAAAGACTGTGTTTCTCGTTTTCCAGGCT
>PWNJ01000145.1 GCA_003558985.1 candidate division CSSED10-310 bacterium | reverse complement strand
CTGGTTGATTCCCGATGATGGCGCTCCGGTTCCACTCTGGACCAATGTTGATTTCGGTGATGCCGGAGCCGCGCTGGATGTACCGGCCGAACCGCTTGTAATCGGTTTTGATGCAACCGGCGATGGCGTTCCGGATGTGATCTTCGATATCCCGGCCTTGCCCGAAGGAACCGTGGCCAATGTATTCGCAGTCACTGACAGCGCTGGCGATCTGTTCCTGAACGCGCAATTGAATGATGGAACAACGGTTCGAATCGATCCGCGCACCTGCCCATTTGGAGTTGAACTGATCGTTCCGGAATACGTCATATTCCCTTATGACGTGTTCTTTATCTACGCAGAAGTTTGCAATCCGGGAGCACCCGTGCAACTGCCATTCTTCTCGCTTCTGGATGTGGGAACCGGTGAATACTGGTTCTATCCTTCATGGGTCTCGTCAAATATCGGAATAGACTATGTGGAGCTATTTGTTGAAACCGGCACAACAACCATCGAAGTTATTCCGGCGTTCATCTGGCCCGAAGTTGACGATATTTCTCTGGAAGCGCATTTCTTCGGAGCATTCCTGAATCCAGGACTGACAGAGATTGTCGGTGAATGGGATGTTAAGGCGGTCTGGATCGGCAGTTAACCGAATCATCCTGACAATGGCGAATCATTGATTCGCTTTGACATAGAAAAACCCTCATCTGATATAAAGGTGGGGGTTTTTTTTTACGAATGTCTGTCCCTCAAGGCTGCTTCGCAGCGTTCAAGGTTCAAAGTTCAAAGTCAAAAGGTAGGGGCGCGGTTTCCGCGCCCTCAACGGTCGGCAAAATCCTTTTATAACAACAATTTAAACCGCGAATCATGCGTCCTTATGTGGGCGTTCGCCGAACGCCATGAAAGAAACATTGTATTTCATTACGCATGATGACCTCTCTCGCGTTGTAATCCGTCTCTGCCCGGCGTGACCTCCGGTCACGAGAACGCTTCGCTTGAGAGCATGTGAGCATGAGAGCATGAGAGAAGACAACAATCACATCACACAACCTTTTGAGACGCCGGCTGGGCGTCTCTCATTTGTTTTGGGGTTCCATTACAAACAATCGCAAATCAAGACTGCAACCCTTCAACCTTTAACCTTTTACCTTCTACCTCTTGAATTTCCGGAACAACTGCGTTCTCTCCTGTGAGGAGAGATTTTAAAATATTGCGTTTGCAATGGATTAACTTCCCCTGCCCAAAGAAACAAAAAGACTTTACATGTGCATACAAATATGCATACAATTGATTGTCATGTTTGAATGGGATCGTAAAAAGGCTGCTCAGAACAAATCGAAACACGGAATAGATTTCGCGGACACATTTTCTGTATTTGAAGACCCGAATGCTCTAACGATTGATGATTTCCGACAGGATGAAAACCGTCATATAACGATTGGAATGGATGCATTCGGCCGTATATTGGTTGTTGTTTATACATGGCGAGAAGAAACAATAAGAATCATTTCAGCACGAAAAGCTGTGCAGCAGGAAAAGAGGCAATATGAAAACAAAATATGATTTTGAGAAAGGTCGAAGAGGAGCTGTAATTACTCCGTCGAGCAACAAGGTTCGAATAACGGTTCGATTGGATCGTGATGTTATTGAGTGGTTCCGGTCAAAAGTAGAAGAACAGGGCCATGGAAATTATCAAACCATGATCAACGACGCGCTGCGAAAACATATGGAACAGCAGGAACATCCCATGGAAGATATTATCCGTCGCGTGATTCGTGAAGAACTCAAAGCGTGAGCAGGCGCGGCGTTCCGCCACGAATGGAGGAGTAGACGAGAAGAGGAGCGGAGGCGGGCTGCTTCGCAGCGTTCAAGGTTCAAAGTTCAAAGTCAAAAGGTAGGGGCGCGGTCGCCGCGCCCTCAACGGTTGGCAATAACGTTTTATATCAACAATTTAAACCGCGAATCATGCGTCCTTTTGAGGGCGTTCGCGCGCGTTCAAGATTTTGTCAATTAAATAAACCCGTAGGGACGGGTTTCATGCCCGTCCATTGTGTAGGGGCACAAGACCCCTACCTACATTCGGCCAACACAAAACACGTCGTTTGCAATGATTTAACCTTCCCCTACCCCTTCCCCTTCCCGTGCCCATCGAGGCTTCAGGCCACGTTCAAGGATTGCCGAATGATGATTTTCGAAGGTGAAAAACAGGCGTTCGCAACCCTTGGACCCTAAGCCCTACGCCTTAAGCCTTCCGCCTCCATTACATTCTGACAAGCCCGGCAAATCCCATAAATGCCATTGACAGAATACCGGCGGTGATGAGTGAAATCGCTGGCCCTTCAAATATTTTCGGCACTTTGGCTGATTCAAGTCGTTCGCGCAGACTGGCAAAAAGAGCGATAGCGATTGTGAAGCCGATACCGGTTGCAATAGCGTAAATCAGGGATTCCGCAAACCCGTAGTTTCGTTGAATCGCCAGAATGGCGGTGCCCAAAATGGCGCAGTTTGTTGTAATCAAAGGCAAAAAGATACCCAGACTTCGATAGAGTGGCGGCATCATTTTTTTCATAAAAATTTCAACGAACTGAACCAGGGATGCGATAACAAGGATAAATGCGATGGTTGTCAGATATTCAAGTTCAAAGGGTTTCAGGAGCCCCGCGTTTATTCCCCATGTAATGGCGGTTGCCAGAGTCATGACAAAAATAACAGCGCCGCCCATACCTAAAGCGGTATTCAGTTTTTTTGACACGCCGATAAAGGGACAGATGCCAAGGAATTGCATCAGAACCACGTTATTGATCAACATGGCATATATAACAAGCGTAAAAATATATCCGAGTGTCATTGTCAGGCTCCTTTACTGACGCGAACGCGGTTGATGTGATTGGCCAGGCCCAGCAGATATCCAAGAGTCAGGAATGCACCGGGTGGCATGATCATGATCAGCACAGGATTAAAGCTTTCTCCCAGAAGAGATATGCCAAACAGACTGCCATTTCCAAGAATTTCGCGTATACCTCCCATGACTCCCAGGGCAAGAGTGAAACCGATTCCCATACCGATGCCGTCAACAAGACTTCGCAGGACTGTGTTTTTGTAAGCAAACGCTTCGGAGCGGCCTAGAACGGCACAGTTGACAACAATCAGCGGAATAAAGACGCCCAGCGCTTTGAAAAGAGCGGGCGTGAACGCCTGTGTCAGCATTTCGACGATAGTGACAAACGATGCGATGACAACGATAAAACACGGAATCCGCATTTTTTTCGGAATGATACCTCGCAGGGACGAGACGACCAGGTTTGACATAACCAAAACAAACGTGGTGGCCAGACCCATTCCGAATCCGTTAATCGCGCTGCTGGTGACGCCCAGCGCCGGACATAATCCCAGCAGAAGAATCAACACAGGGTTGGAGCGCCACAATCCTTCAGTAAAAATTGTGCCTGTTGAAAGTTTTTTACTCATAGTGCACCTCGATATGCCCGATATGCCTGAAGACCTTTTTCAAGCGCTTCAGCAATGGCGCGTGAAGTGACGGTTGAGGCGGTGATCGCATCCACGTCGCCTCCGTCTGATTTGACTGCAAACTGAAATGTTTCCAGCGACTTTCCGACAAATTGTCCCCAGAACGATTCTTCAGTAGCTTTGGAACCCAGTCCGGGAGTTTCTCTGCTTTCCAGAATCTGAAATCCAGTCACGACACCGTCGGAATCAACTCCCATCAAAAACGTGATATCACCGGAATACCCCTCCGATGTTGTAACCCGGACGGCCGCGCCCCCGGTTTTCGGATTATCCGCCGGAACATAAAAATCAAACGTCTTGCCATCGTGCTCAAACTCGATTTCTTCGCGTTCGCCAATAAGAAACGCCGCAACGTTTTGCACCGCTTCTTCAAGCTCTCGGGCTTTGGCCTCCTCGATAATATCTTTTGTGCTGTTATACACCACGCTCAGGCACACGCCCGAAACCGTGGCAATCAGACAAAGAATAATGACATCTCTAAAGCCTTTCATAACTCACCTTCAAACTCCGAATTTTTTAACTTCGGTATGCCGGTCAATAAGCGGAACAGCCGCGTTCATCAACAGAATGGCAAACGCCACTCCTTCGGGATAACCACCAAACAGACGAATAATACCAGTGATCAAACCGCATCCGATGCCGAAAATAATCTGACCTTTTCTGGTTAACGGCGATGTTACCATGTCGGTTGCCATGAACAATGCGCCCAGCATCACGCCTCCGGAAACAATATGAAACAACGGATCGGCATATTTCCCGGGATCAACCAGATAAAAAATCCCGGTAAAGACGGCCAGAGTTCCAATGAAACAGACCGGTATTTCCCACGTGATCACTTTGCGAATCAGCAGATATGCGGCTCCGACAAGCAATGCCACAGCGGAAACTTCGCCCAGGCACCCCGGAATTGTTCCTAAAAAATTTCCCTGAGTTGTGAACGCTTGCGCGGCTTCAAGGCCGTCGGTTTTCAGAGCTCCAAGCGGTGTTGCGGCGGCAACAGCGTCAGTTTGCCAGAAGGTTGGCAGAGTCCAGTATGTCATTTGCACCGGAAACGATATCAACAGAAAAACGCGTCCGACCAGAGCGGGATTGAACAGATTGTAACCCAGGCCTCCGAATGTATGTTTTGCGATGGCGATGGCAACAAGACTTCCGATGACGGCTGTCCACCAGGGCGCGGTTGGAGGCAGGTTAAATGCCAGCAGTAGACCGGCTACTACTGCGCTGCCGTCCAGAGCGGTTTGGCGGATATTGCTTTTTCCGGCGATTTTCAGGCAGAGCGCTTCGGTCAGAACAGCGGTGGCAACCGCAATAATCATAAGCATCAGAGCGTGCGGGCCGAAAAACACGGCGCTGATCACAGCGGCTGGAAGCAGCGCGATTACGACATCATACATGACGCGCTTCAGATTGTCTGTCGTGCGCAAATGAGGTGATGAGGAAACAACTATATTATTCATACTCAACTCCCGGATGCGTTTCGAAAGATGGGTTTACCCAGGCGTATCCAGTGAACCAGTTGCCGCCGGGTGGGGCACACATAACTGCATGTGCCGCATTCAATGCAATCCATGACGGTGTCCAGATCTTCGGGACGATTGTATTCGGCTCCGATCGCCAGTTTTGTCGGCATCAATCCCATCGGACAACCGTCAACACATCTGCCGCAGCGGATGCACGGCCCTTCGTCTTCATAATGAAACTCCGTATCCGACAGGACCAGAATCCCCGAGGTTCCCTTCATCACCGCCACGTCAAGATTTCGGACGTTTTTACCCATCATGGGACCACCGTTGATGACCGTTTTGACCCGGGATTCGTCCCGAAAACCACCTGCGCAATCATCAATAACCTGTCGGAATGTTGCGCCGACCGGAAGACGATAATTGCCGGGTGAATTGACAAATCCGGTAATAGTGACGATGCGATCAATCAACGGTTTATTCAGGCATACCGCTTCATATACAGCCACCGCCGTGCCGGTGTTTTGCACCAGACAACCCACCTCAAATGGCAGTTTCCCGGATGGAACCTCACGGCCGGTCACAGCGGCAATCAATTGCTTTTCACCACCCTGCGGATACTTCGTTTTCAATGGCGCTATCTGAATACCGGGAAAACGGCCTGTGTCTGTTTTCTGTTGGAGCAACTGAATGGCATCAGGTTTATTTGTTTCAATGCCGATCCATGTGTTCTGTACGCCAAGAATTTGCTGTATGATCATCAGACCATTAAGCAGCGCGTCGGGTTGTTCGAGCATCAGTTGATGATCGGCTGTCAGATACGGCTCACATTCTGCGCCGTTGATCAGAATGGTATCAATTTTTTTATCGGGTGGAGGAGACAGTTTGACATTGGCCGGAAACGTGGCTCCGCCCATGCCGACAATACCGCAATCCTTGATTTTCTCCACCAGTTCCTGTGTTGTCATTTGAGTGAAATCCGCTGGTGTTTGCTGATAAAACGCAGCAAGCTCCTCAGCGGTTTTTTCTTTGTCAACATCAATAAACACTGTGTCAGCAAGGATTCCAACAGCGGTCATTGCGGGTTCAACTTTTGTAACTATGCCGGCGACACTGCTGTGCACATGCGCCGAGATAAACCCGTCTGCCTCACCTATCCGTTCCCCAACAAATATTTCCTGCTTCTTTTTAACCAAAGGTCGCGCCGGTTTGCCAAGATGCTGATTCAGGTTTATGGCGATTCGGTTCGGCAGTTCCGGTGATTTTACCGGTTTATGTTCACTCAGGGATTTGTTCTCTGGCGGATGAACGCCGCCGCGCTTGAATGTAAACAGTTTCATGATCTCACCTTTTCCCTGAATAATCAGACATTGACAGTTTCGGCACGATCTGAAGCAGCCGGTTTGACTGCCATAGCATCATCGCCGCGAAACAATATTGTTTTTGCCGGACATTTGCGGACACATTCAAGACATTCCGTGCAGTTATCCGGTTTGACGGCGGCAAGAAAGGGTTTATAGGCAATCGCATCAAATTCGCATGCTTTATCGCACAATTTGCAGCCGATACATCCGACGGAGCAATATTTCTTTACTTGTGGTCCTTTGTCGGGTGAATTGCAGGCAACATACACGCGCGTATCATATGGAGTCATTTCAATAAGACTGCGAGGACATGTTTTGACGCAGACACGGCAACCGACGCATTTGTTTTCGTCAATGACGGCGATATCGTTGATGATACGAATAGCATCAAACGGGCATGCGCGTTGACAATCCCCGTATCCCATGCACCCATGAGGACACACCAGGGTGACATTATTGCTGACAACCGCGGCGGCGCAGGTTTTAATGCCAAGATAGTCCCCCTCGCGAATGCTATTATGTCCGCCCTGACAGTTTACCCGGGCCACCATACGAGCGCCTCCACTGATCTGCAACCCGAGTTTTTCCGCTATATCGTTCATTGTGTCCTTGTCTGCCGCCGGACAGTTCAAAGAGGTATCCTTGTTGTTCACAATAGCTTCAGCAAATGCGCGGCAGCCAGCCAGCCCGCATCCGCCGCAATTAGCTCCGGGCAGCATTTCCTCCACTTCATCAATAAGCGGATTTTCGAGGACCGCGAATTTTTTGGATGCCACGAACAGAACAAGGCCGGCAATCAGAGCGATCGTGCCCAGACTGATACTGGTAACCAGAATAATGTTCATTCGAAAGACTCCTCAGGTGCGATAACATTATAGAAATCAGTTGTTAAAAAAACTTAAAATATCTGATTCTGATAAGAACATAACGAACACCTACCTGTGCTATTGCGTGTTCAAACCAGTGCGAAATGATAGCATAATCCGCTGTAAGTGAAAAGATAAACCTTTCGGTTACAGGCGGGAGTTATGACTACTAGAAAGGCAAGTTTTGATTTGAATAAAAATCCCCCGACCGAAAAATATCGGGGGATTCAATCAACTTTTTTTACGCGGTATGTTTATAACGAGTCGGCGCAGTCGCCCAGACCCAAAACAACAAAGAAAATTGCTTGAGCGTCAGCGGCGGTTACTTCGCCCGTGCCAAGACAATCTGCAGCACACCATTCTTCATATTCTGGCGAATAGGTGCCAAGAACAATAAAGAACGCAAGCTGAGCATCGGTTGACGTCACTTCACCATCAAGATTGACATCGCCGTGATTTAAACATGCTGGCAATCCATACGTGAAAAGACCATCCTGGGCTTCAAAACGATCAATATCTCCAGAAAAACGGCCGACACCAATAATGGTTGTATCGTCTTCCTCGCAATCAGGGCATATTACTTCAAGAGATAGTTTCACTAGTGATCCGCTGCTGCCGGACGGGATAGGAGAAAACGGATCGTTTCCTGCAATACTAATAGTGCCCGGTTCCAGTAGCTCAACTGTAAAATCTGCCCAGGTGTTTGTCAGGGTACCCTTGGCAAAACTGTCATAACTGAACCATGCGCGATCAAATGTTACCTGCAATGAGAAATCCGACACGGAAGTTCTGGGATTTGACATCATAACTTCAATTTCTACAACATTGCCAATTTCACCTGAGTAATCATCGCCAATCCAGATTATGTCATCTTGTGCCATTACAGCTGTACAAGTCATAAAAAGACTTGCAATAATTAAAGATAAAAGATTAATTTTTAATGACTTCATGCTATGTTCTCCTTGTAAAAGACAGTACCTGAAAGCAATACCTTACCATATTAATTTGATTCTTCGAAGATGTCAAATACCAAATTAATAATGCTGAAAGTGTTGATAGTTATTTTGAATGTCTGCACAGATTGACAGATCGCTCTGTAGATTACATGTAAACATATTCCTGCAGCCCTCGAAAGAACAAGTAATTTATTTCTGAACTATTTTCCTTTTGATCGGCTTTGCGATCTCCGTTTCACTATTCAACGTGCCTTTTATAAAAAGGAAATGGTTTATCAAAAAGAATATGTTATAATTCCACCAGGTTCGCAATGATTTCTGAAAGCAGGATTGGAGGCAAAAAATGGTGGATTTATCAACTGAATATGTGGGACTAAGTTTAAAAAATCCTCTGATTGTTGCAAGTAGTTCTCTTGTTCGATCAGCAGATGATGTAAAAAAATGGGAAGATGCCGGGGCAGGCGCTGTCGTGATGAAATCACTGTTTGAAGAACAAATTCGAATGGATGCCGATAATCTGTTTGGAAAATCTTCTGGGGACAGGCATGCAGAAGGATACGATTATATAATGAATACACAAATGGAGTTTGGAGCAGCCGAATACCTGAATGTTATCCAAAATGCCAAATCCCAAACCCAAATCCCGGTTATTGCCAGTGTTAATTGTATTACAGCAAAAGGATGGACAGATTATGCCCGGAAACTCCAGGAAGCTGGCGCAGATGCACTGGAATTAAACTTGTCTGTGATGCCAACAGATCCAGCGTTATCATCCGATGATGTTGAAGAACGAATTTTGGCAATTGTGTCCACCGTGACCGGTAAAACAAATATTCCGGTGGCCGTTAAAATCGGACCGTATTTTTCTGCTCCTGCTAAAATTGCCCGGGATATTGTCTGGCGAGGAGCGAAAGCGCTTGTGCTTTTTAATCGTTTTTATCAGTTCGATATTGATGTTAACAATATTCGATTGAAACCTGGAAATTCATTAAGCACATCTTCGGAAATAAATACTACTTTGCGATGGATCGCAATACTTGCAGGACGCATTAAAGCAGCCCTTTCAGCAACAACAGGAATTCATAACGCAGAAGATGTGATTAAATCTCTTTTGGCAGGAGCAGATACAGTTCAATTATGCTCAACCCTGTATAAAAATGGCGAGTCCAAAATTAAAACTATACTGAATGACGTAGAAGCATATATGAAAGACCAGGGATTTGATTCGATTCATGCATTTCGTGGTACCTTAAGTCAGCGCTACAGTGAAAACCCGGAATCTTATGAGCGGCTGCAATACATAAAAGCCCTGGTTGGTATAGAGTAGCTAGAAGAGCAGAACTTAGTGCTCCATTTATTAGTTGCAATAACCGATTGTGTGATTATTGAATCAGCTTCGGTTTTGGCGATGTCTTTAGCATCTTGCCAGGTATTAAGCGCTTGTCTGCCCAATGAACTGAATAAATATGGTGAAAACGGTTTGATCATTGTAAAAAACCTCCGATGAATGACCGACACAATCTCCCTTTTTCACAATGCGTGCCAAATTTAAAGGCAACCCCGTAAATCATTATAATAAATAGCATATTCGCATAATTGCTTCGAAAAAAAATACTAAAAGGCCCCTTGAGGCGCAAAGAAAACGGGCGGCCAGTTCGCCAATAAAGTTGTCATGTGCAAACATTCTAGTCATGATGCGCGCGGGCGATCTTTTTCTTTCTATTCAATTCATTCCTTCTTCTATTCTACGATTCTACGAATGTCTGTCCCTCAATAAATTCGCTTTCTACCCTCCACCGATGGTTGCACCCCTTCTACCCTCTACCTTCTACCTTTCACGCCCTAACCCCTCCGCCTTATTTACGAATGTCTATCTACGAATGTCTGTCCCTCAAGGATGCTCCGCAGCCGAAAGGGGGAATAGGTGAAAGGGCGAAAAATTTCAGTTGCAACAAACATTCGAACGGATAGGATTATCAGCGGAGAATTGATGCTTAAACCGAAAGAAAGGGATAATGATATGAATAATATGCAAACATATGATGTGCTTGTTTTAGGCAGCGGTCCCGGCGGTTATGTGGCCGCGGCTCGAGCTGCACAACTGGGGATGAAAACAGCGATCGTTGAACGGGATGCTTTAGGAGGAGTCTGTCTGAACTGGGGGTGCATTCCTACCAAAGCGTTGTTAGAAAGCGCTCACACATGGAAGTTAATCCAAAATGCTTCTCAACACGGCATTTCATGTCCTCAACCAATACTGAATTTTGAAAAAATAATTGACGAAAGCCGGCGGGTTGCGGAACGAATGAGCAAAGGCATTGGTTTTCTGATGAAAAGTAGAAAAGTGACAGTTATTCAGGGAGTTGGAAAATTATGCATGGGAAAAAATGGAG
>PWNJ01000219.1 GCA_003558985.1 candidate division CSSED10-310 bacterium | reverse complement strand
TGTTTCAGGAAAATGACGATTTCCTGCTAACCTATTTAATTGGAAACCCTGAATCTGAAAACATTGAGGGAAATTTCTGGCTGATTCTTGATGTATACGGTATGTACTGGTTTTATCCCCCCTGGGAACAAATTCCAGAATACATACCTTTTGAAATTCTGTCAGAATCCGTTATCGGACCCATCACAGCTTTGGACTTTATATGGCCTGAAAATGTTCAGGGACACGCTTCAGGTCTTATGTTTCATGCAGCAGTCCTTACCCCCGATAATGACGACATCGAAAGCAATCTGGATACTGTTATTTTTGGTTACGGACTTTTTCCGTTGTAAGTAACTTGTTTTAGGCTATCGACTTTGAACATCATCAGAAAAACGCACTGGTTCTGTAACAGCATCTGAGTTGTTTGACTTTGACCGTTATTTTTGACAAATATATACCGGTTGTTAAAACAGAAAAGTAATGGTTTTCAACCGCAAACCTGAAGATATATCGGAGAGAAACTATGATTCAACCGACATTGTTTTCTAAAAACTCAGAAATAAAAATATTCAAACTGAATGTTTTCCTGATCACTGTGACAGGCATACTGATGTGCGGATGCGCAGCGGCCAACAATACCGAACCCATTGCACAACAAGTTATCAACACAGAATACCAGACGTTGGTACTTGAAACTGTCACGGACAATCTTGAGCATCCCTGGTCAGTTGCATTTCTTCCGGATGGTCGTTATCTGATAACCGAACGTCCTGGAAGATTGTTGATTATCGATGGCAATACCAGAACACCTGTTCAGGGTTTACCAGATATTCATGCTGTCGGGCAGGGTGGTCTTCTGGATGTTGTATTGCACCCGGATTTCGAAGAAAACAACTATATCTATCTGACCTATTCAAAACCGGATGGTAATGGAAATACAGCGTTAGCACTCTGCCGCGCCAAACTTGAAAACACCAGATTGATTGATCTGGAGGATATTTTTATTCAGAACCACTATTCCGGAACAGGACGGCATTACGGATCAAGACTGGCATGGATGAACGACGGATCATTGTTGATGAGTATAGGGGATCGTGGAGCAGAGCCGCTTCGCGCTCAGGACCGAGATGATCACGCCGGAACAGTTCTTCGTCTAAACGATGATGGCACTGTACCGGATGACAATCCCTTTGCCAGTAGTGAGACCGGATCGCAATACGTATATTCATATGGTCACAGGAATATTCAGGGTCTTGTAGTTGATTTGGAATCCGGTATGGTCTGGGCAACCGATCACGGACCTCGCGGAGGTGATCTTCTGGTCAAGATTTTAGCGGGACACAACTACGGCTGGCCTATTGTCACACAGGGACTGGATTATCGGACTCAGGAACCTTATCCCTTTACACAATCCAGGCGAAAGGAAGGAATAACCCCGCATACATATGATTTCGGACCGACCCTGGCTCCATCCGGACTTACATTGATAACTACTGCTCAATTTCGGCGATGGCAAGGCAACTTGCTGGCAGGAGGACTACGTAGTGAGCGTATACGGCGACTGGTTCTTCAAACGCATGATGAATTTGTTGAAGTTATTCATGATGAAGAATTGCTGCTTGGACTTATCGGCCGCATTCGTGATGTGCGCGAAGGTACTGACGGTAGCGTGTATATCTTGACAGATCTTCCCGATGGCGCCTTTTACCGAGTTAAACCTCGCTGATGATGTGGATATTGTCTGACCAATAATGGGTTCAAAAATAATGCTGCCTGGATCTATCAGGAAAAAACGTATTCGAATATAATGATTGTCAGAATAGAGACTGGATATGAACTGGAAAAAGCTAACAGAACAAAAACGCCAGATTGACGAACGAATAAAAAAGGAACTTTGGGAACACTGGAACGAGCTCACTCCCGGCAAGCAAATGCCGGATATGCTGGCTCGGTTTCTACCTGAAAATATAGATTTTTATTTGTTTCAGGATGATTCGACTATCGGGAAATGCAAAGAGCACGAAGCTTTGGTTGAAAAACTGGAAAGCAATAATGGCAACGGTCTTGATATTTATGGCTCAATGGATGCGTCAAAAGATGCTGATTTTATGCACCTTTTTAAAAAACACGGATGGCGTACAATATTATACCTGAAGATAAACATTGTTCAGGAAACCATTCCGGAAGCAAACATCAAAGACCTTCGATATTTTATGATACAAATGCCGGCGCTGCTTGTTTCATCTGATCCTGATGCGTTGACTGAAAAACAGCTTGAAAATGCGATTAGCGCTGTTAATACCGTTTTGACAGCGATGTTGCTGCGTGTTGGAGTAACGTTTCTGGCATCCCATTCCCAACATTTGTGGGATTCAATCCCGGGCGCTCTGCTATTGATATCATCCGATACGATTTTTCAGGGTAATGATGCAGCCAGACAATGGCTGAATATGGATTTATCGTTACGTGATCCGGTAGATATTACTTCTGTTTTTCCGGCAAGTCTCTGTCGCTGGATTAGTGATACAATAGGTGAAAAAGGAATTTATACTGAAGAACAGGCACATTGCGTGACATGGCTTGATGATACCAAACGCGTTAGAGTTAATCTGCGTCCGTATAAACCATGGGCCAATATCCGGGCAACCAAT
>PWNJ01000038.1 GCA_003558985.1 candidate division CSSED10-310 bacterium | reverse complement strand
CCCAAATGGCATTTCAGATAGCGCTTGGTGTGATTATTCCCACGTATGAAGAAGAATGTGCGGCGGACTGTAACGGTGATGGTTTTGTTTCAGCAGCCGATGCGCAACTGATATTCCTGACTGCGCTGGGAGTAGATGAATGTCTTGATCCATTGTAAGAACGAATAGATTTTTTAACAAAAGGCGGATCGTTTGATCTGCCTTTTTTTATACCCGAGAGGCCGGATCTGTCAGTTTTTTGTATTCATCCAAAGCAAAGCGATCTGTCATTCCAGCTATATAATCACAGATAACACGTTTTTTTTCGTTTTCATTTTCCATAAGGTCCTGAACTTTTTCTGGCAGCAGTTTGGGGGTTTTCATATATCTTTCAAAAAGATCTTTCAGGAACCATTTTGCTTTGGATGTCATTCGGATTATTCGATGATTGTAATAGAAATTATCAAGAAGAAAACTCGATAACTCTGCCAACATTTCTTTTGTTCCTGGATCAAAACAGATGATTAATTCGGAACAATTAGCAATATCTTCTGCGTATCTCGGATTCAGGGCTTTTATTTTTATAAAGCTTGCTTCTAAAGCTTTTTCTACCAGATACCCCTTAATCACCCGTACAGCTTCCATGTATAGATATTCATCTTTGATACTTTTTGCTTTCATTACATCCAGAGCCATGCTCCAGATTTCTAAATTTTGCAGGTCTTTTTTGCTGATAATACCGGCCCTGAGTCCATCTTCAAGATCATGACAGTTATAAGCCAATTCATCCGCCAAATTAACAATTTGGCCTTCAAGAGAGACATTTTTATCTGGATCAAAACCGACTACATCGGGTTTATCAAAAATACTGGTATGCTTGATCAGACCTTCGCGTACTTCCCATGTAAGATTAAGTCCCGGAAACTCTGTATATTTTTGTTCAAGGCATTCAACAATTCTCAAGCTTTGCCGATTATGTTCAAAGCCGCCGATATCCAGAGTCAGTTCATTCAATGTTTCTTCGCCGGCATGCCCGAAAGGAGTATGGCCCAGATCATGAGCATATGCGATTGCCTCAGCCAAATCGGCATTCAGTCCGAGTGATCTGGCTAATGCTTTCGCCACCAATGCGACCTCCAGCGTATGAGTCAATCTGGTTCTGTAATGATCGCCTTCATGATTAACGAAGACTTGTGTTTTGTATTCAAGTCGTCTGAAAGCTTTACTATGTACAATGCGATCAACATCCCGCTGAAAACAGGTGCGAGTGTCCGATTTTTCTTCATGATATTCCCGTCCTCTGCTTTTGTTTGAGTGAATAGCATAAGGGGCAAGGTTTTCAGATTCGATTTTTTCAAGGTATCTACGGAGCCGGATTGAGGTCACTTGTTATTTCCCGGTATTATCAATGTAGCCAATATACGGAAGATTCCTGTATAGTTGATTATAATCAAGCCCATATCCTACAACAAAGTGATCTGGAATGGTAAAACCGATATAGTCAGCAAGTTTTTCGTTTGGATGTTGAGCAGGTTTATCCAAAAGAGCGCAAACTGCTAATGAGGCTGGTGCTCGACTTTTCAGAATATTCATCAGGTATTTCAGTGTCAATCCACTATCAATAATATCTTCAACCAGTAAGATATGTTTACTTGTGATAGGTGAATCAAAATCTTTCATTATACGAACGATACCCGAGCTTGATGTCCCAGCTCCATAACTGGATACTGCCATAAAATCAATTGTATGCGGTATAGTTATCGCTCTGGTCAGATCAGACATAAACACAAAAGCGCCTTTTAACACACCTGCCAGAACAAGATTTTTACCGGCGTAATCATTGGAAATAATTTTCCCCAATTCGGATACTTTCTGTTTAATTTGCTCTTCGCTTATAACAGTTTTACATTTCATTTTCATAATACATTTCCAATATGTACATCGTTAAAGATCGTTAAAGATACTAAAAAATAATGTCAGTTAAAATAAAACTGCTTGATCATAACGCTCAAATCACGATTATCGAGTGAATCTCCAAACTCTGCAGGAGAAAAGCTTTGATTTGATTGAATAACCAGTTCTTCAGTTTCATTTGGATGAATCTGCTCCGGAGTTATTTGCAAGTTTATAATAAAATCATCTGTAAGGTCGGTATAGGTGCCTATATTTTCGCCAGCCAGAAACAATGACAAAGACAGTGGTTTTTCAAAAACATCGTTCGGGGCCCATCCATGAATGTATAAAAGCAAATCGCGATCTGCACCTTTAAGCAGGCAATGCGCCTCATCACTAATCCATCGCCATGAATCAACATGCTTTGGGTCGTACTCTTTTTGATACCAGCCTTCGCCGAATGTAATGCGTGCTTCAGGCAAATCATCCAGGTAGACAGGAGGTGTAACTTTAAACTTTTGGGTTTTTATTTTGTTTTGATAATTTCCTTCATGATCTGGAATATAAAATCTTTCTGTCGAGTCCGGCTGATACAATCCAACCATCATGCGAATATTTTGTGGTCTTGGTATCAACGGCACCAGAACGTTTCTTATATAACTCTGGCGGTGGCTTTCATCTGGCAATGGATGATCATCCTGGAAAACCACCCTGTTATCATCATTGACAAAATGTACCATCACCATAAGGTCGTCATTGAACATATTGTCCATGGTTTCTGACCAGGAATACTGGATTTCATGCAATGAATTTCCATATACCGTATCCGGTAATTCTTTAACTGATACGTTTATATCCAGAATAACAGCATCTTCTGGAATAGCTTCCGTGCTTACTGAATCCTTTTGGCATGCAATCATTAAAAAGAAAGCAAAAATAGCAATTGCAGCTATTTTGCAGATTTTTTTACAACAAGCGACCAAGAATACTGTTATCTCTTTGCAAAACAGCAATATCATCTTTAAACATTCCTTGCATGTGAATCCGGGTTTGATATTCGCAAATGTAGTATCCATCGATGATATCTACAACTCGGAGAGTTCCTTTGAATCGTTCCTGATCATAGCCAATAACTTCCTGACTGATTGGGCTAATGCGTTTTTCGTAAACATCGAAAAGGTCCCCTACAGACGCTGTCATGTTATTATCAAGTTTTATTGAGAACTTTTGAGTTTCGGTTGGAATTATTTCGAAAACTCCAGCCAGTTCACTACCCCAATAGTAAATAGAGTAATTTTCCGGAATTATAATTACCGTTTCCATCTCTTCCATTTTGCGCATCATAAGCCAGTTTTTTTCATTCAGATCAGTTATCCACAAACCTTTAATTCCTCTGTACTGATCTTTAACTTTCCATTGATTCTTATAATGATATCGGGAGTCACGCAATTGAACATATTCATCTTGTGATATTTCAGATTTTCTAAGATTTTCATCCAGCAGGTAATGCTGATTATCTTTTTTGAAGATAACATTTTTATCATCATTAACCAAATAAGGATTAGAAGCATTTCCCTCATAAAGCGTTTTGGGTGGTTGCATCCAAGTAGCTTCGGTGTTCATTTTCAGGCCGCGAATAATTGTTTCACGACCTCTTTCAGTCATAACACGATCAAACTGTTGAAACACATATCGCTGCAAACCTTCTTCCTGAAACATCCCAAAACTGGGATGTCTACCAAACTGAAAAATATTGTATCGTTGCTTACCGATCAGATCATAATAGTATATGATACCCTGTGAATCGTAAATTGCTACTTGTCCATCCAGCCTGAATTCAGGATTGGCTCCAAAATCCACTGCCCAGTAATGAATTGTAAATGAACAAATATTGTCCGGATTGACTATTTTCTCCTTCCGAATGGCATCTTCATCAAACATTCCACCTTCACGAATTTGTCTGGCAAGCTCCTGAGCTGCCTGCAAACGTTGTTCAAACTCGCGTTGCGCCATTTCATCCGGATAATCATCTGATTTACATCCTACAAAAAAAATTATGGTAAACATTACTATCGTAATTACTCGAATGCGTTTTAATAAAACCATTTTACCTTTATCTCCCTCATCTCTTTAATTCAGCAGGTCCACACAAATATAAAAGCCCCGGTCAGATACATATATTTTATAGATAAAAATATTTCATTCGTCAAGCTTTTGCGAATGTTCGTTATAGTTTTACAGATTTGGAATGAATTGTGTTAAAGTTGGCCTGGGAGGAATTGTAATGGGTTTGAAATTTCGTCATTTCATTTTAATCTCGTTTTCTTTTTCCGGTTCATTTGGCTTAATTTACGAAGTTCTCTGGCAAAGGCAACTTGCATTAATATTTGGCTCAACCCTTTCTGCAACGACAGCTGTGATCAGTGCATTTATGGGAGGCCTGGCAATTGGAAGCTGGATATTTGGAGTCGTGTCTCTCAGGTTGAAACATCCGTTTAAAGTGTTTGGATTATTACAAATAGGCATAGGTCTTTACTGCCTTGGTATGCCTGTCTACCTTCGTTTTATTCAATCTATACATCTGGTTATTTATAACAACTATGGTGGTTCATTCTATCTTGAATTTTTTCGTTTTATAATGGCTATTGGTATTTTAGCCATTCCCTGTGTTTTAATGGGTGGCACTCTACCTATTTTGAGCCGTGGAGTGGTTAATCACAGGGATTACGTTGGTAAATCACTGTCTTTACTCTATTTTTTTAACACCTTGGGTGCGTCGATCGGAACTTTATTAGCAGGCTTTGTACTAATCAGAGTTTTAGGTATGACGGTGTCAAATAGTTTGACAGCAATAGCCAGCATATCATTAGGTCTTCTGGTATACACTGTTTCAAGCAAGAATCTCGCTTCGGTTTCGGATATTCCAGGTTCAGTATCTTCGCAACATAATTTCAGACTTCCGAAATCTTTTCTTCCTTATCTTTATACGTTTATTGGAGCATCAGGCATGGGAACTCAAATTGCCTGGGTGCGATCGTTAAACCTTGTTCTGGGGTCGACTGTTTATGCATTTTCAATGATGTTAGCATCATTTTTACTTGGTATATCCATGGGAAGTTTTTTTGTTGGAAAGTATCTGGACAAACAGCGGTCTCCTATAAAATCAATTGGCGTTTTAGCTTTTTTAGTATTTATATGCGTTGTAATTTCAATTGCCCTAATAAGCAGATTACCAGTGATTCTTCTATTTCTGTTTCCATTGTTCCACCAGAATTTTTACCTCTGGCAGTTTTGTCTTTTTTTACTTACACTTCTGGTTGTTTTTCCTTCAACCTTCTTCATGGGTTCGCTTTTCCCGGCATTTGGTCGTGCATACATATCCAATGTGAAAGCGGTTGGTCGTCAAGTAGGCCAGCTCTATTTGTTTAATACTTTTGGCGGAATAATAGGTTCAATGTTTAGCGCCTTTGTATTAATCCCCACAATTGGTACTCGAATGACTCTTATGTTTTTTGCTTCTGTTTATCTTATCGTGTCAGTAGGTATTCTTTTTGCGACATCGGAGGATAAACGTACCCGAATTCAGACTATATTGCTTGCTTTTCTTTGTCTGGTAGGATATCAGGCGATCCCAACCTGGGAGCCAGCGCTTCTTGACAGCGGTGTGTACTTATATGCGCGAGAGTTATTAGATGGTTTTGACTCACACCGCGAGATACTTTTTGAGAAAGAGGGATTCCACTCACATGTATCAGTAACCGAGTTGGGAGGAGTTAGAAGTTTAAGGATTAATGGAAAAACGGATGGTTCGGACGGGGGCGATTTGCCCACCCAATCGCTCTTGGCTATTGTACCTCTGGCTCACGTCAGCAATCCTTCAAATGCTCTTGTTATTGGTTTAGGAACAGGAGTTACCGCTGGTTCAGCGCTTAATTTTCCAGATCTGCATGTCAGTTGTGTAGAAATAGACGAAGCCGTTATCGAGGCCTCTGCATATTTTAATCATGTTTCTGGCAACCCTTTCGCAAGTAACCGTTTTGATTTGATACACGCAGATGCACGTACTGTTCTTGGATCTGGTATGACTGAATATGATGTTATTATTTCAGAGCCTTCAAACCCCTGGATTACCGGTGTATCCAATCTGTTTACAGTTGATTATTTTGAGGCAGCTTTTAAGCGTCTTACAAATGATGGCATTATGTGTCAATGGATTCATTCTTATTATATGGATACAGAAACACTAATGATTCTTTTCAGGTCATTTCAGACAGTGTTCCCTTATTGTTCACTTTGGAAAGGCAGTCCGGGAGACTATTTGATTCTTGGTTCGCGTTATAACCACCTTGATGGTGTTAATGATTATACGTTTCTGTTTGATAATCCCGCGGTTAAAGCCGATTTGAACCGCCTGGATATATTCGGTTCTTCAGATTTAGAGTCTCAATTGATACTTGTTCCGGAAAACTTTCGCAGAATGACAACGGAAACAGGGCATCGATTAAACACAGACGATCGTCCTTATGTAGAATTTAACGCGCCTATGAGCCTTTATCACGATACTGTCATTCAAAACCAGGAGATGATATCGCGATTCAAGCAGTTTTAATATTGAAACCGTTTAACATCGAATCAGTTTTCTTGTTGTACAAACAGATAGAAATCCCATATGTAGTCACCATAAACAGGCAAATTGATTACCTCCTGATATTCAATCTCAACTTCAAACTTCTTTCTATCAGGCCATCTGACATGCACCTGACGTTCAGCATCTTCAATTGGAATATTGTGCTTTTCTGCTACTTCAAGAACTTTCTCGCGGATTGTGTATTCATTAAAATGCCCCCTGGCAACTCGTCGTGATTCCCGTGCATAGTCAATATTCACAACATCCTGAATTTCGTCTTTAAATTTAATATACTTCCATCTGACTGGAATGAATTTGTATGCAAGAAAGCTGACTATGGCGATAATAGCAATAGTTATCATCAATGGCAGTTTTGATTCTGCCTTTCCGTGACTTCCCCTAATTAAAGTGATCATAGTTAATCCTCCCTTTCATTATCCATATCATTTATATCATCCAATCCATATTTTTTCAACCTGTAACGAAATGATCTGAATGAAATGCCCAATAGACCTGCCGCATCTTTTTTAACCCCATTCGTACGTTTTAACGCTTTAATCAAAAACTCTTTTTCATAATCTCCAACTATTCGTTCCAGATCCAATCCCTGCTCCGGGATTGTTTTCAATTTATCTGGAGCGTCTTGTCTGCTATGTTGAATGTATCCGGGTAACGATTTGACTGTAATTGAATTGGATGATTCCAGTGCAACACAACGTTCAATAACATTTTCCAGCTCCCTTATATTTCCCGGCCAATTATAATTCTGAAGTTTTTTTATCGCATCTTCAGATATTGACATATGGCTTCTTCCACAAGTTTCTGAACATTTCATCAAAAAGTGCTCTGCTAAAAGAGGTATGTCATTCACTCTTTCTCTCAATGGTGGTATGTGAATTGGAATAACATTAAGGCGATAATACAAATCTTCGCGAAAAATTCTGTTTTGTACAAGGTATTCCAGATCCCGATTTGTTGCAGCCACAATACGAACATCAACTGTTATATCTTTTACACCACCTACCCGCATAAACTTTCTATCGTTCAGAACTCGAAGCAGTTTTATTTGTATTGCAGGTGTTGTCTCAGCAATTTCATCAAGAAAAAATGTTCCTCCATCAGCTATTTCGAACAATCCTGCTTTGTTTTGAATTGCTCCTGTAAACGATCCTTTCATATGACCAAAAAGTTCAGTTTCCAGCAAATTCTCCGGCAGCGCCCCACAGTTAACAGTTACAAAAGGTTTATCCTTTCTGTAAGACTTTTGATGAATAGCCTTTGCTATCAGCTCTTTTCCAGTACCGCTTTCTCCTGTTATCAAAACATTGCTTCCCAAATCTGCAATTTTGTTAATTGTGTTAAAAATTCTGTGTATTTCGGGTGACACCCCAATGATATCATCAAACTTTTGCTGTTGTTTCATCTGAGAACGCAGTAACCGGTTTTCCATTTCCAGACTTTTATTTTGAAACGCTTTTTGTACAATGATTTTAATTTCATCAACTTTGAAGGGCTTAATTAAATAATCATATGCACCCAGTTTCATCGCCTCAACAGCATTCTCAGTTGTAGAATACGCAGTAATCATAATTACAATGATATCCGGATTATGTTCTTTGAGCGATTTAAGCAGGTCAAGACCGTCCATTTCAGGCATTTTCACATCTGTTATCACCATATCGATGTTGTTTTCGGAGCGTATTAGCGATAATGCGGCAGAAGGATTAATTGTTGATTTTACTGTATATCCTTCTCCTGATAACAGTATAGATAGAAAATCACACATACTTTGTTCATCATCAACTATTAGGATGTTTTTCAAAATTATCATCTCCCTGGTACTCTGAAATTAGAACTTCAGTTTGTCTCAAAGGAAAGTCAATTACAAATTGACTTCCCTTACCTTCTTCACTAAAGACCCGAATATTGGCACTATGGTTCTCCAGTATTTTATAAAGAATTGCAAGCCCTAAACCAACCCCCTTACGTTTAAACGATACAAACGGATCAAATATTTTCTCAATTTGATCACGTTTCAAACCCGTTCCCGAGTCTTTTACTGTCAATCTGAAAAAGGGTGGGTTTGGTTGAGTTGATAACAACCCTCTACCGGTTTCCTGTACATTACTTATTACTGCAGATAATTCCAAACTTCCTCCATCAGGCATAGCTTCAAAAGCATTTTTAACCAGATTCCATACAACTTGTGCAAACTGATCTCTGTCCAATTCAATGTCATGCAAATCATCGCTCATCTCAAGTTTAAGAGTAATATTATCACCAAAACTGTTGGCAGTCCTTATCATTACAACAATCTCACCAAGAACTTTTTTAACATCAACTAATGCGAAGTCAGGCTTCATTGGCTTTGACAGATCAAGAAAATCAGTCACCAGTTTGTTCAATCTTTCTGATTCACGCACAATTATATCCATAAGTTTTAACTGGCTGTCGGTAAGGGTAATTTGGCTACACAATACTTCAATTGAACCACATATTGAAGCAAGAGGATTTCTAATTTCATGTGCCATCCCTGCAGATATTTCAGACACGGTATTCCATCTTTGAGTTTTTCGTCGTATATCCTCCAATTTTTTTCTTTCAGAAATATCAGTTAGAATCAATAGCAATCTGGCCGGATCCAAAGTTTTTTTCTGCAAAATTACAACTTCAATCATTAACCATATTGTATCACGTACCGTTTGTACCTGATAATTAATTGCTTGCTTTGATGGTTTGTCACGTTCAGCTATGCGCATGATGCTTTGAACAAGATACGCGGGTAACAGATCATCAAGTCTGGACGGTATACCTGAATCATCAGGAATCCCGAGTAACTTTTTTACCATCGGATTTGTAGATAGTATTTCTCCATCATGTCCAATTGTTATCAATCCTGTATGTATTTCATTTACAATTCTTCTGTTCAGCGTCCATAAATAGCTGAATTGTATGTTCTTGTTTTTTAGAAGGATGTTCATTCTACGGACTCTTTCCGACAGTTTATTTGCCAACAACGCAATCAGGAAAAAACCGATTAAATTGACAACAATAACATATCCTGCAAATGTCGGAGGCGGTAACAGGATCCCTTCTGTTCGTATCGGCCACCAGATGGTCCATCCTCTGTATTGACTGACTACTATAAATCCAAAAAACAAGCTGGTGCAAATTGCTATTGTAAAGACACCTTTCGATTCGAGGATGTAGCTTGCCACGATAATGATGATTGCAAGAAGAATCGTAAATGGACTCTCTAAACCTCCGGTTCTAAAGATTACAAAACCGGATATAATCATATCGGCAAACAACTGCAAATAGGCGATTAAGTAAAGATTTTTGACAAAATTCAGGAGTCCGGAATAGAGTATTGTTAGCAATAGAATTGCGGTAATCAGAGGAAACAGAAACTGTGTTGCTTCAGAAATACCGGTAATCTCAAGTGGAATAGCGGCACCTAAAAGTAGAGTAACTCCTATAAGTAAGCGGGCGACTATCAGTGATCGTAATTTGTAGTAAAGACCATTGTCATCTCTTGAATAATTATCCATGCGTCATAAGCAACGGAAACTACCGTGACAATTCGCCGATCAAACTGAACATGGGCATATACATAGCAATAACAATAAACCCTATACTCACACCCAGAAAAACCATAAGCATCGGCTCAAGCAATTGAGTAAGGTTCTGAACAGCGATATCTACCTCTTCATCATAAAAATCGGCAATCTTTTCAAGCATAGCATCCAGAGCACCGGTTGTTTCACCAACAGCTATCATTTGTGTAACCATTGGTGGAAACACCTCTGTGGCAGCCAATGGTTCAGATATTGTTTTACCTTCGCTGATCGATACGCGTGTCTTCATGATTGCTTCTTCAATAACTTTATTACCGGAAGTTTTGGCAGTTATCTCCAGACCTTCCAGAATAGGAACACCGGAAGCAATCAAAGTGCTTAAAGTTCGAGTAAATTTGGCGACAGATACCTTTCTCAGCAATTCTCCGAATACTGGCATTTTTAATGCCATGGCATCCATGGTCATTCGTCCTTTATCTGTTTTTCTAATATATCTAATCGCAAAAACTATACCAATGCCTATGGCTATCAGTATTAACAGATTTGCATGAACAAATTCAGATGTACTGATTACAATTTGTGTTGGTAGTGGGAGTGTGGCCCCCAGGGAGCTGAAAATTTCTGCGAATGTTGGTATAACTGCGTACATTAGAAAGACGATAACAACAACTGCAACACCAATTACAACAGTTGGATAAACCATTGCAGATTTTACCTGGCGTTTTATTGTGATGCTTTTTTCCATATAGCCTGCAAGTCGATTGAGAATGGTATCAAGAATACCGCCCGTTTCTCCAGCTTCAACCATGTTACAATACAGGTCATCAAAAATTTTCGGGTGTTTTCTAAGTGCATCAGCATATGTACTACCCGATTCAACGCTTTGGCTAATGTCCATAATAGCCTGAGAAAACTTCGGATTTGCAGTCTGTTCTGACAAGATTTCCAGACATTGAACAAGCGGTAGACCGGCATCAACCATGGTTGCAAAAGTCCTTGTGAAAACAACTATATCCCTTTCACTGATTTTTGTGCCAAGTCCGGGAATTTTGATTTCCATGTCCTTCAGACTCATTGCAACTTTGGTCGGTGTTATCTTCTTTCGTCTCAGTTGTAATGTTACAGCTTCTTTTGAATCGGCCGTAATAACTCCTGAAACTTCAGCGCCATTGGCATCTTTACCTTTCCAGCGAAATTTTGGCATAACTTACCCCCTTGCCATTCTTTGAGGTTTCATTGCTGGACCGCCTTTGGCAATTAACTGCTCCAATTCCTGCGGTTTTGAAGAATTTCCCAGCGCTTCATTCAGTGATATCATTCGCCGAAAATAAAGATTCGCCAAAGACTGATTCATAGTACACATGTGAAAAGTCGCTTGTCCTGTTTGCATAGTCGAATATATTTGATGTATTTTATCCTCTCTTATCAGATTTCGAACAGCATCGTTGGGTACCATCACTTCTGCCGCAAGCACTCTCCCCTGGCCATCACGTCGTGGAAGTAGTGATTGACATACAATTCCTTCCAGAATAAACGATAACTGAGCTCGAATTTGAGGTTGCTGATGTGAGGGAAACACATCGATAATTCTGTTAATTGTTTGTAATGCAGAATTTGTATGCAAAGTTGCAAACGTCAGATGGCCTGTTTCAGCACATCGAATCGCAGATTCTATCGTTTCCAAATCGCGCATTTCACCTATCAGAATGACATCCGGATCCTGTCTTAATACGGATTTCAGCGCTTTTGCAAATGAATGAGTATCTGCAAACAATTCTCTTTGATTAACCACGCAACTGTGATGATGATGCAAATACTCAATAGGATCTTCAATGGTAACAATATGCTTTTGGTATTCTCTGTTTATCTTGTCAATAATTGCTGCTAGAGTGGTTGATTTGCCGCATCCAGTTGGGCCTGTAATCAAAATGAGGCCTTTGGGTTTTTTGCAAAACTCCTTGGTGACTTTGGGTAAACCGAGTTCATCAAAGCCTAAGATTCGAAAAGGAATTGTTCTGATTGCAATTGCAACGGCTGAACGCTGGCTATAAATGTTTGCTCGAAACCTGCTAAGCCCTCTCACTCCGAAAGAGAAATCCAGCTCTTTCTGTTCTTCAAAAATATGTTTTTGTGTATCTGTTAATACTGAATACGCCAACTGTTTTGTTTCTTTTGGTGTTAGCGGCGGTATTTCTTTGATTGGTGTTAATAATCCATGAATCCGTATTTGCGGGTGTGTTCCTGTGGTTATATGCAAGTCGGTGGCCTGTCTTTCAATCAAGGTTTTTAACAAATTCGGCATCGATACAGTTGCCATTATATTCCTCACTAATTTCCGTAGGTTACGCGAACGATTTCCTCAAGGGTTGTCCTGCCTTCTCTAATTTTTTCAAGTCCCGATCCACGCAATGTCTGCATACCAAGTGCTACAGCCGTTTCTCTGATCTCCATCGCAGAAGCGCCTCTCAGTATTAATTCACGAATCTCATCCGTAATCGTCAAAACTTCAAAAAGAGCGACACGTCCTTTATATCCGGTTTGTGAGCAGTACGAGCATCCCCTTCCCTTTTTTACATCAAATGTACCAATTTCATGTTCCATGAAGCCAATATGTATTAGTGCTTCTGGTGGAACCTGAACGGGCTCAGCGCATTTGGGGCAGACAGTTCGCGCTAGCCGCTGGGCCACAATAGAAATAACAGATGAAGCAACCAGAAATGGTTCCACTCCCATATTCAGCAACCGGTTAATAGTCGTCGGGGCATCATTGGTATGGATTGTTGAAAGCACCATATGTCCGGTAAGGGCTGCCTTAATAGCAATTTCTGCAGTTTCAAAATCGCGAATTTCTCCGACCATGATGATATCCGGGTCTTGTCTCAAAAATGATCTTAGCGATGCGGCAAAGTTTAATCCAATGGCATCATGCATTTGAACTTGATTAATACCCATTAGATTGTATTCAACAGGGTCTTCAGCAGTCATAATGTTATCACTGATGCTGTTTAACTGGGTCAATGCTGAATAAAGCGTTGTTGTTTTACCGGAACCTGTCGGTCCAGTAACCAGACACATTCCATATGGTTTATGGATGGCCTCCTGAAACTCTGCCAATTGTCTTTCACTGAACCCCAATTGGGTCATATCTGTCTGCAAATTAGTTTTATCCAGTAATCTCAAAACAACTTTTTCGCCAAACAGTGTCGGCAGAGTCGACACTCTGAAATCCATTTCGCGTTTGGGTCCCAGGCGCATCTTAATACGGCCATCCTGAGGCAGACGTCTTTCTGAAATATCCAAATTAGCCATGATCTTGACACGCGATGTTACGGCATCTTTTATTTTCAATGGTAATCCAAGTTCTTTTCTAAGTACACCATCCAATCGGGTTCTAACTCGAAAAGACTTTTCGTAAGGTTCAAAATGAATATCAGAGACACCCATATTAATGGCTTTAATCAGAATTCCATTTACCAGTTTTACTATGGGCGCCTCAAGGTCTTCAACGGAAACAATGGCATCTTCATCCTCTTCATCTACAACTTCCAGTTCGTCTACGGCGCCAGAAACCAAATCATCAAAATCTTCGACATTAATAAACTCTGCCGCCATATCATCGGACTGATCGGAAATATCACTGTCAAAGTCATCAAAGTCATCCATATACTTTGAGCGGCCATTTTCATGGGTATCAATTTCTGTTGATGCAACAGCCAGACTTTTACCTGAGCCATAATATCTTTCTATCGCTTTAGTGATTGCATTTTCAGATGCCACAACTGGTTCGACATTGTATCCAGTCATGAATTTTATGTCATCCTGAGCGAACACATTTGATGGATCAGCCATAGCAAGCGTTAATGAGGCGCCCGTTCTGCTGATTGGTATCAACAAATATTTTCTGGCAACTTCTGCAGGAATTAATTTCAGTAATGATTCCTCAATATCGAAACTTGCAAGGTTAACCGAAGGTACACCGAACTGATTTGAGAGAATTTCAGCGATGTCTTCTTCAGTTGCAAATTTCAGCTTGATAACAGCGCTACCTAATCTGCCGCCATGTTTAGCCTGATACTTTAAAGCATTATCAAGCTGCTCGGTTGTTATAAACCCCTCACGAACCAATATTTCTCCCAGTCTTTCACCCATCTTAAAATCCCAACCTCAACCATAACTAGTATACAACAAATAACTTCGTAATTTCACCATATAAACCTTTGTAATGTCAAACTGTTGAGTTTAACAATTACCCGGTCTTTTCAAATACAGTTATCGGATCGCATCCTTTAACAATTACATCCTCCGTTATCAAACACTCTCTTAAACCAGTTAACGAAGGCAAATCAAACATAATATCCAGCATTACATTTTCAAAAATTGACCGTAAACCCCGGGCGCCTGTCTTCCTTTTCTGCGCTTCTTTAGCAATTGCTGATACCGCTTCAGGCAGCACACGTAGTTTCGAGCCCTCAAAATGAAACATCATTTCATATTGTTTTATAATTGAGTTTTTCGGTTCAAGTAAGATACGAATCAAATCCTTTTCTGTAAGCTGATCCAATGTCGCAATGATTGGCAGACGTCCAACAAACTCTGGAATAAGTCCATATCGAATCAGATCTTGAGGCTGAACATCGGATAGCAAAGACTCAGTGTTTTTTATTTGATTGCCTGAAGCGACGCCAAAGCCAACACGCTTAACATTTTTTCTTTGCGCGATAATGCTTTCCAAACCAACAAAAGCACCTCCAACAATAAAAAGGATATCAGATGTATCAACGGCAATATTATCCTGATGTGGATGTTTTCTTCCGCCTTGCGGTGGAACATAGGCTACCGTACCTTCCAGTATTTTCAATAGCGCTTGCTGCACACCTTCACCTGAAACATCGCGAGTAATCGAAACATTTTCAGATTTTTTGGTTATTTTATCTATTTCGTCAATATAAATAATTCCCTTTTGAGCTTTTTTCGGGTCCATATTGGATGCCAGCAACAGTTTTTGAATAATCGTTTCAACATCTTCACCAACATATCCGGCTTCAGTCAAAGTAGTAGCGTCAGCAACCGCAAATGGTACTTTTAAAAACCTGGCAAGTGTTTGTGCCAGCAGTGTCTTTCCAGAACCAGTGGGGCCCAGAAGCAGGATATTCGATTTTTCAAGCTCAACCCCCGAAGCAGCTTCTTTGCTGAGTGCATTCTTGTGGGCTACTCGACGGTAATGACTATACACAGCAACCGATAGAATTTTTTTTGCTCTTTCCTGACCTATGACAAACTCATCCAAATATGCTTTTATCTCTTTAGGAATCGGTAATTCACCTTCATCCAGCAGAACTTCTTCGTTGTTGTTATTGTTTTCATGCAACATCCGATAGCACTGCTCTACGCATTCATTGCAAATGTAAATCTTGGGACCAACGATCAGTTTTTCTATCTCATATTGAGATTTGCCGCAAAATGAGCATCTTTGAGTAAATTGGTTTTTGTTCTGCATCAAAATCTCTCCCGGAACCAGCGCTGATCTTACTGTAGAATTTGAAAATGATTTCGTCAAGCAAAGCTGGAAATCGCATGTGTAATATATTCAGTTATTTCATCAATTGCAAAACCGATTGAGAGTCCTGCCAAAGCTAACCCAATCCACATTTTTATTGGTAATCCAATAAAGAATACCTGTAAAGAAGGAGCAATTCGATTTAAAAGTCCGAGTACCAAATCTGAAATCCATAGAATGAACACTATAGGTAAACCCAGTTTTATAACGATCACAAACAATTCTTTAATCTGTGTTTTTATTAAATCAAGCAATGTCTGTATATCTGTTTTTAGAAGTAAATCCAAATCTGACGAATACAAAGGTGCCACCTTAAAGCTTGCGGCAATCTGTTCAACCAGCACGAAATGGCTATTGCTAATGAAGAACAAGATTATTGCGAGTAACAAATACAGTCGTCCAAGTGGAGATGTTCTGGATTCCAGTTGAGGTACAATAATTGCTGAAAGTGTTTCTCCCCGATTGATATCAATCCATTCACCCACAGATTGCAATGCATAAAATGGGATAGCTGTAAACAAGGCCATGAAGATACCCATAATTATCTGCATAATTACACTTTGAAGATTCAGGTGGAATGACCTGGATTCGACAGTTGTTGTAACGACAAATGACAGCGAAACGGCCACAAGTAATCTGGATTTCACAGGTATTAATCTGGCTCCCAGAGCAGGGGATATGACAGTGAGGGGTATCACTCGCGCCAAAACCAGAAGATAGCATTGATAAAATGAATTGCTAATCATCATCACCCAATTAGTACATAAAAATTTTTCAGGATTTTTTCTGTAAACCCAACAAACAACTGCATCATCCATGAAAATGTCAACATCAGTATAAGAAATACAGCCATTATTTTAGGAACGTATGAAAGCGTTTGTTCCTGAATTTGAGTCGCCGCTTGAAGAAAGCTGACACCGAAACCAATAATCAATGCAGTCAGAAGCGCTGGCACAGAAGCATAACAGATGATGACAATTGCCTCCCGAAAATAGGTCACTACAATATCTTCCATACTTCTTCCTCACATATCTCTTACAAATAGCTTTTTAACAAACCTTCAATAATCAGACTCCACCCATCTGCCAAAACAAACAGCAACAATTTAAACGGTAACGAAATGGTAGTCGGTGACATCATGACCATTCCCAATGCTTGCAAAATGTTTGCGACGACCAAGTCAATAACAATAAATGGCAGAAATATCAAAAAGCCAATGTAAAACGCTTCCTTCAGCTCACTGATTAAAAATGCCGCAATCATTAGTATTAAATGATCTTCATAGTATTCATCATTTGACAGTTTCTCTGCAATACTGTGAATCATATCCAGTTCTGATTCATGCGTATGATGTGTTAAAAACTTTTTCAATGAAGGTGTAATACACTGAATTGCCGTTTCAAGCATGTGAGTAATATCGTCAGATTCTGATATGGTTTGCAAATTTATATCGTTTTCATCCAGACAGTATAGAATATCAGATAATACCGGCATCATAACCATCATGGTTAAAACCAGAGCAAGACCAGTCACAACAATGTTGGGGGGTATTTGCGGTGTGCCAAGAGCAGAGCGCAGGATTGAGATGACTGCAGACAGTTTTACAAATGAGGTTGTTGTCACAATTAGAAAAGGCATTAGTGACAAAACTGCAAACAAAACTATCATGATTCCAGGATTATTTATCACAGATGTCTCAGCCATGATGTGTCTCCTGGATGCATTCTTCATTGGACGAGGATTGTTCTACATCGTTTTCAGTTTGCATAATGAGAGTGATACGTTCACCAGAAACGCCTAGCAAAGCTTCCTTGTCTTTGAATTTTATACAAACAATTTCAGCTTTTGCCGAAATTCTCTTTTTTTGAATGATCTCAAAAACCGATTTTTGTTTATCAAGTTTATGCATGATGTCATATTTGCTGCATATTTTAAAACCTGCAAACGCTGCTGATATGATACCCAACAGCAAAGTGAATATTCTAATGCCTTCCAAATACATATTCTTTTTCCCTTCAAAGCAATTCAACACCAAATTCTTTACCAACCTGCACCAGCTTTCCTTCTGCAATCATAGTTTCGTTTACTTTTACGTTAACAGGTTCATCAATCTTTCGTTTCAATTTCAGAATTTGTCCGACATACAACTCTGACAACTCGGCAATTGATAACTCCAGAGTATCTATTTCAATTTGTACTGGAACCAAACGTCTATCTGAGATATCCAGACAGCTTGTTTCACACGTAGTTGATTGTAAGTTTTTCGGTCTTACATTGTGATCCTGTGTCATGTTACTATTCCTTTCGTTAACTGCAAGAATCGTTAAATCAATACGATCGTTGAATATTTTACCATCGCAGAGTATTTCCAAACTATTATCCTGAGATGTATTCGTGACCAAAAACATCTTGTTTAACTGTTCAGGTTGATAATCGTTTTGTTCTTCCAACAATCCGGGTAGTATCACGTCTTCTTTTTTCAGCGAAAATGCCTGTTTATAAGGCATAACTACAGGGGGACAAACACAGCATAACGTAACCGATGCTTTTCCAATATGTTCAGGCAAACTTGCTGTAATATCTTTTGGGGTATTGCTTAAGACGCTTTGTAAACCTTCAGCCAAGTGGCTTGCATCCAAGCTAAACTCGATTTGATCGCGACCAAATGGTGTTTGGATTTCAAGAATATAGCTTTTTTGACATTCATTTATGTATTCTGACAATTGATTATTATATAGTTGATATTCCAGTTTCAAAGAATGCTTTGATTCAACAGTTTTTTTCAAATTGCATAAAAAGCGGGATATTATCAAATCAGATAATGGTTTATACATTGGAACACATCCACCATGCCAGTACTGCAAACCGAAATACATCAAAGCAATTCGATATAGTTTTTGTTCATCTATAAATAATGTGGCCCTGTATTGTTGATCACCAATTTTCAGTAAATATTTTATCCTGGTATTACCATAAACACTCTTTTCTAAAGGACATATTTTGATCTCAGTTTGCACATCACAGACAGTGTTGCTGAACATTTTTACGATGTCTATCGGCACATTGCCAACAGATATCTTGCAACCATCATAAAAAATATAGTCATTCCCCGGGGTCAGTTTTCGTCCATCGGCAAATGTTCCATTCAGGCTTCCCAGATCCCTGACAACAAACCTTCCTGAACCATCAGAACCAACCAGACAATGCCTGTTACTGACGCTTTTCTCACTAATCTGTATCTGAGCTTTCGCTGATCGTCCTACCATAATTTGCTCAGCAGGCTTCAGTATTTGGCCATTCACCTGTTCTGTTGCATTTACCGTCAATTGAAACAGAGGTATCGTTGAAACCGGAAGTACTATAATCTCATTGATAATTTCGGAAAGGTGTCTTTTAAACATCTGACTGTTAAAACATTTGGTCCAGGCGTTTATGCAATCTGCATATTCTTCAGGAATTGTTCGAATCTCCAGTTCTTGAACATTGTAAGATTTAGTTATTCGCACTTTAAACTCCACGTCCGACATTTGTTTTTTTATTTTGTCTTTTCTTGTTGGGACTTATCACGAAAAGTACTATTTGATGTAATTCTGAATCCGTGGGGCAGTCCGGTAGATTCGCGAAGAGTTTTACCGATGGCACCAAGGTTTTTTCTTATTATTAATGACGCATTTCGACAGCAATGCAAATTAAACATTATGATGTTGTCTTTCAATTTAGCTTCTATAACAATCAATCCAAGATTCTTAAAATGGCATTCTATTTTAACGCTTTTATCCAATTGTGGCATTCTGATCAGTGCCTGCGATGTAATTTGAAGCTTTTTCAGTAAAACCTGAATATCTTTACAATTCCGCTTTTCATTTGTTTGATTAGTATACAATTTAAGAAAGAGAGTACGTTCTGGATTTTGTAAACCAGCAAGAATTGATGCAAAGTCTGTAATGCTTCTTTTTTCATCTTTGGTTGATCTATTTGGGACACAATTGCCATAAAGATTGTTATGATTAGCTTTACAATCATCTGGGTAATTCACACACTTGCTTTCTGAAACGATCTTCATCCTAACAAATCTCCTTATGATAAAGACTAGTGATGTCCTGTTCTTTAATTTCTGTTGTTTTTTTAATCCATCTTTTGACTGAATCCTCTGCGCTTTCTTTATGCGCCTTGATACGATTCAAATCCTTTTCGAGCATTATAATTTTGCCATCCAGAATACTTTGATTCCTGATCAAGTTTGCTCGTTTCAACTCAACTTTTGAAACACTGTTCAGGATTTGCCTTGTTTTTACTCTGATTCCTGTTATCAGATTCAATTGCTTAATCATATCTTCCGTTGTAAACTCAGTCTTGTCATGAATTTCGAATATCTTCTTTTTTTTCAGATTATCTGCTTCTTCTTTGTGGGTTTTAATTACTCTTTCACATTCATCCAATGTTCGTTTTAACTGTTTTTTTTGTTTGACAAGCTGGCAGATATCACTTTCCAGTTTCTTCAAAACAAACGTAAACCTGTATGATTCTGTGTGCATCATATTGATTTCTGTTCTACAATCTTTTTCATTATGTTAATGGTATCTTCAAATGACTGGCATTTCTTTTCCGAAGAGAACATGAACTTGTCCATTAGTGGTTTAATTCGTATTGCACCATCCAGATCAATACTATTTCCAGGTTCATAAAAGCCAAATCGGATTGCATCTTCATTAGCGGCTCTGATTGCGTAGCTTGATAGTAAATCAGCCGACAATTCGCGATGTTCTTTTGAGATTATTTGATTCATTATTCTACTTTTTGACTGCATTATATCAATAGCCGGATAACAGTTTGCAGCAGCCAGCTTTCTTGAAAGAATTATATGTCCATCCAGTATCGACATGACCTCATCAGCAATAGGTTCATTCAGATCATCACCCGCAACCAGAACTGTATACAATGCTGTTATCGATCCTTTATCATTTGTGCCAGTTCGTTCAAGCAATGCAGGTAACTCTGCGAATACAGATGGTGGATAACCGGATCGTGTTGGTACTTCTCCGCGTGCCAGACCAATCTCCCGTAAAGCACGTGCAAAACGTGTAACTGAATCCATTATTAACAAAACATTTTTTCCATGATCCCGAAAATACTCTGCAACTGTGGTAGCAATATATGCAGACTTTAATCTGACAATTGCGGGCTGATCAGATGTGGTAATAACAACGACAGATTTCATTCGTGTTTTATCATCCAGAGTATTATCCAGGAATTCTTTTACTTCCCGACCTCGTTCGCCAAGCAGATTAATCACAATAACATCAGCATTAACAGATTTCACTATCTGCGACATCAACGTTGTTTTTCCTGTTCCTGCTGCTGCAAAAATGCCAATTCTTTGTCCTTTACCAATTGTAGTAAAAGCATCGACAATATTAATGCCTGTATGTAATGTTTCAGTTATCATTTTTCTTGTCATTGGATTTGGAGCGTTGTTTTTTATTGTAATATAAGATGCGTTTTCAGGAGTAAATGACTTGTCTTCGTCATATGATATAATTTTTCCCAGACCGTTTATGATACATCCCATCATATTGGAATGACACAGTAGCTTGAAGCTATGACCTGTTGGTATTACTTTGGAATCAGGTTGCATACCGTATGTGTGGGTGTAGGGCATAAGTGTACATGTTTTTTTGGTAAAACCGACTACTTCTGCATATGAGATCGCATTGTTGCTAACAATTTTGCACACTTCACCTATTTTTGCATTTTGAAGTTTAGCAGCCATAGTAACACCTTGAATATGATCAATTTGACCAATAAACTGAAACACTTTGCATTGTTTAATGGTATCCCTTACCTTCTGCAAAGAATCTTTCAGATTGTCAATTTTGCAAATCATCCTGACTTTCCTCCGATTTTTTTTGTCGCATTACTGATTTTGCATAACCGACCAAAACGATACCAATAACCAGCAACCCCATAGCAATTGCTATAACAAATTTAACGTGACGATCTATCACGTGACTTTGAGAGTCCTCTTCGGAAGTAATTGAACTGTACCAAATGGTGCCTTCAGTTCTTATTACGGTTACATCATTTTCGGACATCGCACCAACACTTGCTGCAATCAGGGATTTTACAGCATCATCATCCAGTACAGCAGCCCGGTTACTGTAAGGTGCAGTTTTCAGTAAAACTGCAGCGGACCTATTCTTTTCAGTTGATCGTCGGTTACTTCGTTCTATGCCACCATTATAGATATGAACTCTTGCTTTGATAACTGAATCATCTTTTTCCAGAGTTTTTTGCAATTCTCCGGTTAAAGCGCTCAAAAACCGGGTTTGTTCCTGGATATTTGTTGGTAAAAAACTGTCTTTTTGAAACAACTCATTAAACCCTGGAGGTGTTTCTGTGGGCAAATTGTACTCAAAAATTACTTTTAAGGCCTTTCCAGCATCTGATTCAGAAACAGAAACAACCCATTCTGCATTTCTTCCTGACTCCCTTTTTTTTCTTGCTGTGATACCATATCTGTTTAATACCAGAATGAGTTCATTGGCCTGGGATTCAGTCAAACCGTGATACAGTTCGGTTTTGCATCCAGTTACCATTATAAACAGCAGCAAAATTATTGAGTATTGTTTTAATGCTTTCAGGATATGGCTAAGCATAATCAGACCTGTGTTTGTAAAGTTGTTCTGATGCAGTTAACAAATGATTCAACAGTTTTGGAAACAGCCATTACATACTGTTGAAAGTTTAGCATTTTTCCTTGTAATGCCAGCAACTCAGATGAATTCATATCATTACCTGTTAACAGCTTTTGCAGAGTTTTGTTCATCTGTCTGCTTTGAGTTTCCAGATCGGAAACTATTTTTATGGCAGATTGTTTTGCTGATTCAAGGTTAACGGATGTATTGGCTGAGATCGATGAGGGGAACAAGGAATGATTTTGGCATTCCTTCATAACTGCTTTAAAAGATGAAGCATTTGATTTGGGCTTTCTGTTAACTTCAGATAAAATGTTGCCAGATACCTGTGTTACTCCCGATGTTCCAACAAGAGCGCTCATTTTTGTAATTCTCCACTAAGCTGAAGTAAATTCCATGCCCATGCACCTACCTGCATATCGGGATAATCGTGGAATACAGAGCTAAGAATTTCGCGTCCTGCTTCATATCTTCCTGAGCATAAATATAATTCACCCAAAAATGCTCTTGCTGCCGGATCGGATGGATCATTTTCCAAAACTGTTTCGTACGCTTCTTCACTTTCCTCAATCTGACCCTGCATTAGCAACACATTACCCAACCCCAGCCAACCACCTATTCGTTTGGGAAACACAGCAATAATACTCCGGAAAATTCTTTCAGCATTACCGTATTGTCCCGCACAACCAAGCATATATCCTGCTTCAATCATAATTTCGGCCAACGATTGTTTTGTGTCATTTCGATCCATAACATCTGCAGTCATTGTCATAACATCTGTTAATTGCATAGTCTCCATTGCATTTCTCCTTCTTCAATAAACTGTCTACTTTATATTTCTTATCGCACTCATAGCTGCATCATGCCGAAGTCGCATAATATTGGATATCAACGTATACATTCTTGCTTCCTGCAGCATTTCCTGCTGAATTCCCAGCATGTCATTCGGCATCATTCCACCGAAATTCGGCGAACTGTCTCCCAATCCACAAAGACTGAAAAACTCGCATATTACAGAAGCGCCTGGTATCAAGTGCGCCGCAGCTCTTCCGGTAGCGCCAACGAAGCGTCCCAGACCATTTAAAATTCTGGAGAATTTTCCTTCATTCGGTTCGGGTTTCGAGTTGACCATTGGTGTCAGATTGTTGTTTGTACCTTGAATATAGATCATGTTATCCAGCCTTTCATGCGATATGTTTTCTTTTGTTGTCCAATTCCTGGAGTTTTTCAAACAGTTTTGCTGTTTCTTTTAACCCCTCCCTGGCAGACCAAATTCTATTAACCGTTTCAAGGTCATGATGTTTTACCGGACAATTATCCAGAAGACAGCACAAAGACTTGATTTCCCGAATAACAGAAGTTGCATTTCCTGTATTAAGTATGTCCTCCAGTATTGGAAATTCAGGCACATCCGGTTTTTGTAATGCTGCGCTGGCAAGACTCTGTTCCGATCCAGACTGATTACTGATCGTTTGAATTGAATTAATATAATTGTTACTCATAAATATCTCCTTCCGTATCAAAGCTGGTTTTACTTTTAAGCAAAATTGAACGAATCGAATCAATGCTGTCTTTTAAAGTCGCGTTTATGGAACCCTCCGGCGATTCAAACAGACAATCACCTTTACTGATTCTGTTATCCGCAACAAGTTTTACTGAACCATTCAAAACTGTCGTTTTGGAAATCATCTCCAGCTTGTCAACCTGTGATGATAAATCATCAGGATTCAAAAGTACTTTTACCGTTCTTTGATCCTGTAAATACTCCAAACCTTTTTTCACTCGTAGAACAATCCAATCTTTATGACTTTTCTGATACTGCGATAAAAATAAGTACACCGTATCCATGCACAAGTTAACTAACTCAGGCAAGACAGCCTGTTCTGTATTTCGCCGATGATTATTTGCCATAACAATATGTTTAAGAGCCTCCTTCTTGGCTGATTTAACACCCTGGATATGTGCATTTTCAGTAATTTTATCCGCTTCATCCAAAGCGTTTTTGATTATTGAATGCGCTTCAGATTTAGCTGAATCAATAATCTTGTCAGCCTTGTTGTGTGCATCTCTGGATTCTTTAAGTATAATTCTTGGTTCTGCATTAATCATTTTTTGAATCCTCCTACCATCACTTTTTGAAGAATCGAATCACAATAATTGTTCGTACGATTTTTTATGTGTGGCATGCTTTTAATCTGTTCGACAAAAAGCCGACCTTGATCAGGCATCAACTTATGTTCAAGCCATATCAGAGCTGTATTTTTGTCTGATTGTCTCATTTGATTCCATTCGCAGTAATACAATTCTGCTAGCGAAGTGCCCGGATACTTTTTCTTCAGACACTGAACAAGATATTCAATGCGTTCCCATTTCATAAACGGCAATTGTTTCCATGAACTGTTTGAAAACCGTGTTCGACTTGTCATGATCGGCCATCCATCTATAAGTTTGGTCAAAGTGCTATTGTGGCAACAATTACGGATGCAAGTTCCAGTTGTTTTAAATTGAAATGACTTAACTATATTGCGAACTTTAACGCTGTCATACTCCGCAATGCTTTTTAATAACTTTGACCTGCAGCAGTTATTGAAACTCTCCAGTTTTTGTCTAATCCATTCCGGGTGTATGTTTTCGATTACATAGAAAGGATATGCATCTATCATTTTCAAAGTTTTAACTGTGAACTCACGAATCCTCTGGCATTCCTTATGATTGGCATTTATATTTGCGTTTTCATACGTGTGTAAAAGATTTGAAAACTGGTTTATAAATTCACTTTGAATATGTTCACCGAAATTCATCAGGCAATCCCTCCACCAAACACATACAATTTTATCCTGTTTTTTTATTTTTGTCAAATATTTTTACATTTAATTTTGGGCTCCCGGTTGTCGCCCGGTGTTTTTTGTGTTTATTTTTCAGAATTATGTTTAAAAAGCAAGGTCAGCCTGACTGGAAAAGTTATGCATAAACCCGTTTATTTGGTTTTTGGAAAAGTTTTGTATATTTTTTTGTAAGTATTTTTGTTTTGTTTACTGGGAGAGAAGAATCATGCAGGAATTGTTATCTGGATTAAAGGGGTTCAGTTTTTCATTTAGCGCAGTTATTGCTATTGTTTTTACTGCAATATCAGTTGCCTGTTTAGCAACTCGTTATTATTACAAAGTTCTTAGAGACCGCAAATTCAGAAAGCGCTCTCATGCGGTAATGACCGGCTTGGTCAATGAGCAGTTTGCCCCTTTACTTGCGGGATTTCCTGGTTCAGGAAGTGAAGCTCGTTTTATTGGAACCCCAATTGATTACATTGTTTTTTCGGGTCTGGCAAAAGGTTCTGTTCATGAAGTGTTATTTGTAGAGGTCAAAACACATTCTGGAGTGCGTCTAAGCTCCATTGAACGTTCTGTTCGGGACGCCATTGAAAATGGCCGAGTCCGATGGAAGCGTTTTGATGCACAATAGTGTTATACTTTTTCTGTATCAAATGGCATCAGTTTCCGTAGTAAAACTAAATTTGTCAATTACCATTGGCGGAATGAGCAGTTCAAAGAACCATGATCTTCGTAATTCAGGCTTGCCGACAATTCGGATATTTTCCATACTTTGAAGCGGACTTTCGTTGAAGCGCAAATTTTTCACCGGGCGCACTATTTTCCCGTTTTCAATCATGAACACACCATCTCTGGTTAAACCTGTCAACAGCATTTGATTGGGATCGACAAAGCGAATGTACCAAAAACTGTTGATCAGGAGAGCTTTTTCGGTAGTGGCAATAATATCATTAGTTGATTTGTCAGTACCTGAGAATTCCAGCATTGTTGGGAATGCTCGAGGTTTAATGTTATGTTTTCTTGCCCAGTATAGTGATGAGAACAAGTGTTTTTGAATGCCATTTTGAATAATGGGATAGTCTTCGACCGGCAATCCTCTGGAAAAAAGACCCGAGGCAAGTCCTTGAGATCCATAGTCCATTTCAAATGCACTACTGAACGCTGCAGCCGGATATTCAGGGTGCTGTAATCTGCTACGAACGCTTATATTCGAACTGAAAAGCTTTTTGTTAATTGGATCGTCGCATTTGAAGTAATTCGTTAATCCGCTGCGTCCTTCGGCAACTTTTCGTGCATCCATAGTAAAAAATGCCCACATAAGATAACTCATAGCAGCGGTTGGTGTCAGAATAACGTTATAATCACCAGGTTCAATATATTCAGCAGTTCTGGATAAGGTTGCCCAGTTGATACATTTATCAATCAATGAATCAAATTCTATTTTTCCAAACTGATTATAGGTTCTGTTTTCTCTGCAACTGCCATCACCCTTTTCTGTACGTACTGTAAGCGAGAAGTCCGCTATTGATTCTGGATGCCAACAGTAGTGTCCATTTGAGTTTCCGTACGCTTCATATTTCCATCCGGTTTTAAGGATACCATACGCCAACAGGTTTGATGAGTCTGTTTTTTGACATATCTGTGCAATTATTTTCGCTTTGTCAATCTGTGAAAATTCAGCGGTTTGGGAATCGTAGCAATCTGATTCAGGAATAGATGCAAGCTCGACAGGGCTGACATGTTCTGGATTTTCGGGATACATTTTAGCTGAGTTAACAACATTTTTTACCGCCTGTTCAATTGAATCATCCTCCAAAACACTGGTTGTTGTTGCAGCTTCACGATGTCCAATTGATACAGCAATAGTAAGCGTGTGTTTATCCGACTCGACATTTTGAATAATTCGGTTGACTGCAAATCGGGTTAATCCACTGCATCCTCCATTAATTGAAACAGCCGCTTCATCAGCTCCATAACTCCTGCACTTTGCAAGCGTTTTTTCGATGATTTGGGATGCTTTTGATTTTACATTTTCTATACTCATATTCTGGCCTTTCCAACAGTCAGGTTTCTCAATCGCATTGGAGCGCTTCCGTGAGTCAATTGAGCAGTTTGCATTGGTTGTCCCTTGCCGCAATTAACAACGCCTTCCTGGCGCCACTCCTCTTTCGGACAGATCGCATCTACTGATCTCCAAAATAATGGATTCCTGGATTGATATGTAAATCCACGAACTATATGTGTCTTTTTACCATTTTCTACTTTCCACACAGCATCACCACCGAACTGAAAGTTTATTCTTTGATGGTCGATGGAGAAACTACCCATGCCGTCTACAATGTAACCATCTTTTGTATCTTCCACAATCTGATCCAATGAAGGAGAGCCGTCTTTTCCCGGTTCAATTGACACATTGGGCATACGTAAAATCGGCATACTGCTCCAACTGTCTGCATAAGCACATCCTCGACTTTGAGTTTCACCGATGTAGTGTGCTGTTCCCCGAGTTGTGCTATATCCGGTCAGCACCCCATTTTTTATCAAATGCCACTGTCCTGTTTCGACACCTTCGTCATCTACCGGAACTGATGATCTGCCATTCTTCATTGTTCTATCTGCAACAACATTGAATATTTCCGAACCATATTCAAGATTGTTCAATTTATCAGTAGTGGCAAAGCTTGTACCAGCCATGTCAGCCTCCCAGCCTTTCACTCTGTCAAGCTCAGTTGCATGCCCTATTGTTTCGTGAATGACAAGACATGTGTGAGAGGGCAAAATAATCAAGTCGCTAACACTTTCAGTACAAGAAGGTGCATTCAGTTTCTGCACTGCTTCATCGGCAATTCTTTTCGCTTCAGACAACCATTGGGTGTCCAGAATATGCTCATATCCAATGTTTAATGGCGTCAAAATAAAGTGTCTGGACTCAAATCCGGATTTTCCAACAGCTGTCGCTGAACACATGCCATCGACACGAACCAATATTTGGTCAGCATGGGTGCCATCAGTGTTTAAAAACAGTTTGTGCTCTTTTGTAAAATTGAACATGGCGACAGCCCGACTGATTTCCGGGTTTTCGCGAATTTTTGCATTAATCGCTATCAGTAAATCCAGTTTTTCTTTTACCGGAATAGTGAACGGGTCTATTTTGAATGGTACCTGCCACTTTACAGTTTTGATTGATTCTTTTGTGAACGGAGTGTCCAGTGCAGCAATTGAGCTTGCCTTGGCAATCGCAACCGCCCGTTGTGCTGCCTTTCTTACGCCATCTTTTGACAGGCTTTGAGTAGAGGAAAATCCCCACCCCGTGTTTACACGAGCTTGTATACCAATGCCTTCAGATCGATTTGTTGACAGATTGGTGGCCATCATGTCTCTTGAAGCAATATTCTGATACTGATACAAACCTATACGAGCATCACCGTAATCTGCTCCACTTTTTTTTAACTGTTCTACGGCTATTTCCAGAAGTTCTTTCACAATTCAGCTCCTGTGGGTATAATGTTTTGGGATTATCAGGAATCTGACAACCGAATGACAGCCTATACGAATGCAATTAAAATGCCAAGTATTGTTTTATTGCCTAACCAATGAGGCATTTTCCGGAGTACTTAATATGGACAAAACGCTCTATCAATTTTCTGTTGAGCTAATACAGCAATCCCGGTATCTTATTGCAATTACGGGCGCCGGGATATCCACCGAGAGTGGAATTCCCGCTTTTCGAGGTACAAATGGTTTATGGTCACGTTTTGATCCGGAAGTATATGCCAGCAGATCGGGTTTTCTTTCTAATCCCCAAAAGGCATGGGAGTTGTTTTTACATTTGTATGAATCGCTGGTAGATGCCAGAGCAAACGCTGGTCATATTGCTTTGGCCAAAATGGAAAAGCGGGGCAAACTTCAATGTACAATTACTCAAAATATTGATGGTCTCCATCAAAAAGCGGGTCAGGAAAACGTAATTGAACTTCATGGGAGTCTTCGCAATCTAATTTGTACCGTTTGTTCCCAAACATTCAATATTAAGGGTTTATTGCTTGACAGTCAGGATCTTCCGCCCGTTTGTAACTGTGGAGGTGTTTTAAAGCCGGATGCGGTTTTGTTTGAGGAGTCGATACCTGCGGAGAGTTATTTTGCGGCTTTAAAACACATTCGAATGTCTGATGTAGTGCTTCTGATTGGCACATCAGGTTTGGTTCATCCGGTCAATGAGCTTCCTGAAATGGCGGTTAATCATGGGGCTAGTTTAATCGAGATTAATATTGAGCCAACGGTTTTAACTGCAGTTTGCAAAACAGTTTTTCTAAAGGGGCGCGCGGCAGATATTCTTGATAGATTTAACTGTGACTTGTTTTAATAAGCTGTCTGGACCAGCAATGAGATCAATCCAATAAAAATACAATAGATGCCAAAAGGGACAAATGAATATTTTCGTATAATTTTCAGTAAAAATGCTATTGAGAGATATCCTGCAAGAAATGATGCAATGAAGCCTGCTATAAGCGCCAGTATATCAATATGACCTTCGGCAATAAACTGGGGAACATCTTTTGCTTTCAGCGCAACTGCACCGGCGACGGCTGGAATCATCAAAAGAAATGAAAAGCGCGTTGCTTTTTCTCGCGACCAGTTACCGGCCATTCCTGCTGCAATTGTTGACCCTGATCTGGAAATACCGGGGATAAGCGCCAGAGATTGCATACATCCTACCCAGAGAGCCATTTTAACGGAGATAAAGTCGGATGAATCGGCACGGTTACTTTTTCTTTTCTGCACAATTTCACCCAGAATCAGTATAATTCCTGTGCAGCACAATGTGAATGAAACAGTTAAGGGATGTTTAAAAAGGTTTTCAAACCAGTCATGAGCCAGAACACCTATTAAACCAGCGGGTATGGTTCCAATAATGATACCTTTTACCCATGATTGGGCATTTGTGTTATGATGATTTGAAAGGTTTCCTTTTATTCCTTTAAAAAACCAGGCCAGGTCTTTTTTGAAATAAACAAAGACTGCCAAAAGGGAGCCTCCATGCAGAATAACATCAAACATCAAACCCGGAACTTCGAAACCTGGAAGAACCGATCTTGCAAGTACCAAATGGCCGGAGCTTGATACCGGAATAAATTCTGTAATACCCTGAAATATGCCCAGTATTATGGAATACAACAGATCCCGCATTTATATCTCCGTTTCAGCACGCAGTTTTGTTTCAGCCAATTTGACAAACTGTTTAAGTGTCAGCTCCTGCGCTCTTTTGTCCATTTCGATGCCGGATGCCAGCAAAACCGTCTCAGCCATTGCATTGCTCATACATTTTTTTAAGTTATTCAAAAGCGTTTTTCGTCTGTGGACAAACATTTCCTGAACTGTTCTAATCAAATAATGCCAAGGCACGCTTAACGATTCTCCACCCGGGTTCAGTGTCAACACTGCAGAATCAACCCCCGGAGCGGGTCTAAACTGGGATGACTTAACATTCAATACTTTACGGACACTGTACCGCAACTGTAAAATTACTGATATTGCACTTCTTTCCGGATCCATTGGAGTAGCCGTCACCCGGTCAACAACTTCTTTTTGAAGCAGCAGCACACCGCCTTCAAATATTTCGGGATTATCAGCCATTGTCATCAAAACTGGTGATGATATTGAATATGGCAGATTGCTAACAATTTTCCACTTGTGATGATTATGCTCAGTAACAAGTTTTCTTAGAAATTGCAGTCCATCCCCACAAATCACATTAACCTTGTCAAGAATCTTAAAACGTTTTTTCAACAGGGCCGCCAGTGATCTTTCTGATTCAACAAGTGTGAGGTTTGTCGTTTTGTGAGCCAGCGCCCATGTCAAAACACCGGTTCCCGGGCCTATTTCGATAACCGAATCTGTTTCTGTCAGATTTGCGACATTCGCTATGTAATCTCTGACACGTGATGATATCAGAAAGTTTTGACCCTTCAGTCGATTGGGTTTAATTGCACATTGCTCCAAATCAGTTTTAACGCTAAACACCGGATCGGGAATTTCGTTCAGATTCGCAGCGAGTTTCATGTTTAGTCCTAAGATACTTCTTCTTGATTTTGTGTAAATTGATCAGCGCTGTTTTTTAATTCTTTCCACGACACATTCTCAATACTCAAATAAACCAAGCCAATAACTACGACTGGAACATAGGCAAGCATATGAGCTATCAGGACATAGGCTTCTATATTTCCTTTAATTCCCATCATTAGAAGCGCTTGTTGCCCCACCCAGTGAAACGTTCCAATGAAACCCGGCGCTGATGGTATTGATACGGCAAAAGCCAGCGCAACAATCAGGAACAGAGCCAGCAGCAAGGTTCCATCAATGCCGACGGCATAAAAAATGTATAAATATGCGAATGCCAGAATCATCCACACAAGCATTGAGAGAGCAAATGTTATCAGAATACATTTCCAGCTATTCAGTATCCATAACCCTTCGATAAAGGCGTCAAACAGATGGTTAAGTTTTTTTGAGACTTTTTCTGGCAGTATTTTCAATACACTATTCACCAATGAGCGGATCCTGTCAGGTTTCCAATTGAGCAAAATCAGGAATGCCAGCGATGCCAGTGCAATAAACGCCATTATCCACGCACCTATAATCATTTCATTCGGTAAATGAACATCGGGTCGAGTTGCAAAATAAAACACGAAAATGACATACAAAATCAGAATGGATAAAATATCGGAAATTCGTTCCAGTACAATTGTACCGAAAACTTCGGATGTTTTGCGATTTTCTTTTCTGGCCAAAAACCAGGCCCGGACAATTTCTCCTATTCTAAATGGAAGAACATTGTTCGCCATGTATCCAACACAAACTGATCGCCATAAAGATTGATAACGAATATTCTTGTAATCCTTCAGAAAAAACTTCCAGCGATAAGCACGTATTGCAAGAGCAAGAATCGTTGCCATTAATGAAGGTATTAGCCACCAGTAGTTTGTAGTAAGAAGCGCTCGTTGTAGTCTTGGAAAAACTAAAAATGCGTTATCTTGTGTTCGTAACTCGTAATCAATTGGTTTGTTCGTCACAATATATGGATTGGGAACCTGTTCTGAGTATTCTATCAACTTTTCCACTTTCATTGAAATTCGGTTTTCAAGTTTATCCGATGAAACAGTGATAGTATCTCCAATTTCAAAGTTGTTAACATCTGCCACAAATAAAACTCTGTTAGCCTGTTCACCATCTCCATGATTTAAACCGGAATCGTGAGTAATGTATATTTTGTTAACATCCTTGATAAACAGGTAGAAAAAAGCAACGCTCAGAATCAGGCTGACACCTATTTTCAGACTTTTTTTCATAATCACATCCCGGTCAAGCGATATTCAGGCCGATTATCCAGACGGCGTAAAATAACACAATCAGCGAACCCCATAGAAGCGCTTTTTTAGGAACGAGTTCATTATCTTTGGTAAATCCATTAAAAATGAGCCCTATGGTACATCCGATCCATCCCAGAAAACCAATTTGTACCATTATTGATCCGAATAACGATATTTCATGTTCCATAGAAGTCTCCTAAACGCATATCAGTCTTTTTTATGATTTAAAACACAATCGCAGTTATAGTGAGTTCCCGCATTAACTCGTCTGGCGATCGCGGCTCTGTACACTAATTCTGACAGTTTTATCAAATTTCGCAACGCTATCGCATCATTATCTCCATTACTGAATCCATTAATTTGATGGAACTGTTTACTGATATGTCCTATCAATTGTAATCCTTTTCTTAATCCTTTATCAGTGCGAATAATGCCGCAGTATTTCCAGTTAACTCGTTGCAATTCTTTTTTCATTGCCCTAATGATATCAACCTTTTGATTATTCATTACCCAGGTGCGGGGGGTTTCCTGCGTTAAATGATCAAGTTTTCTAAACCAATCATTCGGCAGGTATCGAATTCGCCTGTCAGCATTTACAGCGGCCCGATACGCGAAAACGACAGATTCAAGTAATGAGTTGGAGGCTAATCGATTTGCACCGTGAACACCTGTACAGGCAACTTCCCCTCCAGCATAAAGACCGTCTACGGTCGTTCTTCCATCAATATCGGTGTGAACCCCTCCACAAAAGTAATGGGCTGCCGGAGCGACTGGAATTCTGTCTTTTTCTGGATGAAGATCATATTTCAATAGTGTTGAAGTCACTGTTGGAAATCGATTTTCTATAAAATCTTTACTTTTATGGGTCATGTCCAGATAGACATATTCGGCCGAAGTTTTTTCCATTTCAGATACAATTGCTCTTGAAACCACGTCGCGGGCTGCAAGTTCCCCTGAGGTGTGGTAATCCTGCATAAATCGATAACCCTGAAGATTTATCAGTTTTGCTCCTTCGCCTCTGGCAGCTTCAGTTATCAAAAAACATGGTGCATTTTTCAGGGCCAGCACGGTGGGATGAAATTGAATAAATTCGAGGTTTTTGACAACAGCGCCTGCACATTCTGCCATAACGATTCCATCGCCATTGGCTATTTCCGGATTGGTTGTTTTTGAAAACATTTGTCCAGCTCCACCTGTTGCAAGGAACACTGCTTTGGCATAATGTTTTCTGACATTACCGGATCGATCAATAGATTCGACGCCATAGCATACATTATTGCTAACCAAAAGGTTGGTTACGGTTTCGTGGTCATATACAATAAGGTTTTCTTTTCTAACACTGTTCCACAGTGCCGATTCGATTGCCTGACCTGTCATGTCACCTACATGTATCACCCGTTTGTCAGAGTGTCCGCCTTCCCTAGTGACCTGCAACGCATTGTCCGTCAAGCGATCGAAATCCACCCCCATACAGATCAGATCAAAAATTCGTGCTGGAGCTTCTTTAACCAGAGTATTAACAGCCTCTGGATTTCCATATCCATCGGCTGCTTTCAAAGTATCCCTGATATGTTTTGAGTATGAATCATCTATTGATAAAACCGCTGCAATCCCTCCTTGTGCATACCGAGTGTTGGATTCAGTTGCTGCATCTTTTGTTATCAAAGACACATTATGATACTTTGATATATGCGCTGCAAACATAAGCCCTGCAGCGCCTGATCCAACAATCAGAACATCTGAAACAGGTATTGCACTATTCATGGTGACAGTAGCAGCATTTTATTAAGAGCTTTGCGGGCTCTGGCTGCAATTGGTTCCTGTAAGGTGATTTTATGCTGATAGTTTTTCAAAGCATTCAGGACGCTTTGCAGGGTCGTAACCTTCATTTGTGCACAAATAGCATTTTCGATTTCGTAAAACTGCTTTTTCGGATTCTCTTTTCGAAGCCTGTATACCAGTCCTTTTTCAGTTGCGACAATAAATGATTTATGGTCAGAGCTTCCTGCCAGTTTAATCATGCCACCCGTACCAATCACAGCATCAGCCAGTTCAAGAACGTTAAGCGGGGCTTCGGGATGAGCCATAACAAACGCATCGGGATATTTTTGTTTCAAAGACTGAACAGCATCTTTGGTTATATGAGTATCGTGGACATAGCATTGCCCCGGCCATTTAATGATAGAAATACCCATTTGTTTTTCTGCATATGCAGCCAGATTTTTATCTGGAAGATAGCATATTTTCTTTTGTTGGTCACAGTAGTGTTTAAGTATTGCCATAGCATTGGCAGACGTGCATATCACATCTGCTTCAGCTTTTACTGCAGCCGTTGTGTTAATGTAAGCAACTATTACAGCATCCGGATTCCTTTTTCTTGTTTCCAGAATCATTTCTGGTGTGGCACAGTCAGCCAGTGGGCATCCGGCTTCCAGCACCGGCAAAAGAACATCCTTGTCAGGCGACAGTATAGCAGCGCTTTCAGCCATAAAATGTACACCACAAAAAACAATCGTTTTGCAGGACAAATGCGATGCTTTTTTGGCAAGATCCAACGAATCGCCCAGATAATCAGCAATTTCCTGTATTTCAGGGCGCTGATAGTTATGTGCCAGGATTACAGCGTTCAATTTCTGTTTGTATTTACTAATTTCGTTAACTATTTCACTTTTATTCATCATATACTCTCAGTTTCATCACCAGTTTCTTCTAAAGGTTGGGCAGACCATACCATAGTGGTTTCCGGAATTCCCTTCAAATGAGCATCTCCTACAGGCCGAAAAACAATTTCTGCCTGTTTTTCATTGTTGATATATATATATTCAATATTATCCCTCCAGTTCCGTTCTTGCAAAACATGCCGTTTTCTGACATCGTTCAGCGCTGCATCAGATAATGCGATACCGTTATTGTGGAGTACACCATTAACAACATTTACTCTTAACATTCCTGGTTTGTCTTTAACTTCCGGCAGCTTGTGAAACGCTTTTGCATACTTGTCTTGTTGTGGCTCACTGCCCACAAACTCATTGAAAATGTTAACGATGTTATCTCGCACACCAGAGCTTATTCTATTCTTTGTGTTTTCCAGGATATCCTGAAGAAGATCGTTGATTTCTCTTTTAAACAAAGGGTCCGCTCTTCGTTCACGACTGGAAGATTTACCTGAACTAAGCCTGCTGGCAACGTTAGCAGAGAGCCCAATAACGGTACTGAATTTGCCTCTTTCGTCACTGAAAATATATGCATTCTCAAGAACTCCTACATGGATGCCAATACCAACTCCTTCCAGTGGCAGAGTATAATGCTTGACCTTTTGTGCCAGCATTTTCTGAATCATAACCCCTGCCTGCACTGCTTTTATTGTCGCATTGTTTTCTGTATGATCATTACTGAAAGTAGCCAATATCGCATCACCAGCAAAAAAACGAATATGTCCTCCAAAATGAGCAATTATATCCAAAGCAGGATCAAAGAAAGCGTATAGGGTTTTTATTAGCTGACTACTGGATATTGTACCTGAAGCCAGTTCTGTTGATGCACGTAGATCAACGAACATTATTGTTTTACTTCTCAAGTCTTTAACAATTGTACCTGAATCCATATTATAAGTAATTCTGTCTGGTATCATTGCAGATTTCTTTCGGTTTTTCTCTTTTGTGACACCATGATTACCCAACATTTTAATTTTCTTCCGAAAATAACTGATGATTTCAGCTTTTTGCAATTCTCTTGCAAGCGTTACGAAATCCAGAATCATTTGATCAAATGCTCTTTCATCCACTTCATCAATCAGACATTTTTTTCGTGTATTCTTTCCCGGCAGCATTAGAGGGATCCTTTTTAGCCTGTCCTGAATGGTAAAAATAAATCTGGGTTCAAAAACGACAATATTTGAATCAATTTTATGCAACATGTTTTCTGAGATTCCCAACGAGAATGTCAATATGCTTTTTATCCAGTTTTCATTTCCTTCAATAGCAGAATCAACATGTGACTTTATGCTGAAATAGAATTTCTGATAATCCTGATAAGTGATAAAGTACTGAATGTTTTCTTCAACCAGGAGATGCTTAATCATATGCAAGGGATCTACTGGGGGTATATTGTTTTCCAGCAGGCAAAGCTGAATATCGACAATATCGTTAACGAAATTGTAGTTAAATGATGCCCCAAGTCGCGTTAGGATAGTGATTTTATAAAATGGCATGGACTGTCTGAACAATTCATCTCGATAATTCAATTTTTCGTAAGTTCGTTCAAGGGATTGTTTCAGCATATTTCTGATATGCGGATGAACGGCAAATCGAGTATCCAGACTTGCATCAGCTCTGGCAATAACATCATTTAAGCTGTCGATGCAAATTTGTGCTACAACCAGCCAGAACAAATTGAACAGACCCAATCTTCTTTCCTGTTCGATAACATTTTCCAGGCTTTCAGCTACATGATTAATGACATCATCTCTTATTTCCAGATATTTTTTAAAATCAGGATGCTCATAGTCGTATCCTTTTTCCTTCAGTTTTCGAACATGTTTAAGTGTTTTTTCAACAAACAGGTCAATGTCATCACTTATTTGTTCGGGAGGAAAAACCAGATACCCTTTTTCGTTGCTATCATTTATATTATCGAGTTGTGGAGGTAAGACGGGCAAGGATATAGATGCATTATCGGTATTTTTCCCAAAAATCATTCGAATAGTATCAAGATCACCCATCGAGTAGCCCATTGGCAATCGAAACATGCCATATTTCGGATCATATTTAAGAAACTTGTTCATAGATATCTCCTAACGCGGGGTCACCTCCGGATAAGTGCTGCTCTTAACCGTTCCGGAGTAACGGTCATATATCCAATCTCCACCAAATGGTTCACGCGGGATATAGCTTATAGCGCCAAATGTTGTCAGCTCATCCAACGAATCAGGATATCTTCCATTTTGAGCGTGAAACACTTCCAATGCGCGATTTATCGTTCGAAGGTCTGTGGCAAGTTTTGTCCTGCTGGCTCTATCTATCGGTTGGATGACTGTTTGTTCAGCAGTTTTTTCGAACCATGTTTTTATCATATCGCATCCCGCGGTGGATGAAATTAAAAGAAAAACACTCAAAACAAAGGATGTTTTTCTTAGCGATGGAGTAAGCTCAGGCATTGATCCATACCTTTTTCAGGAGTCTTGTTAATGATGTTGAAAGACCTCGATGCAGGTTATCCATTGCAAATCGAATGGTTACACAATGAGTGTTGTCATCAACCAGAGTTATATTCCCTAGCGCCAAAGTATCACTTCCTGCAGTTTGTATAATGCTGTTTAGCGGGTTCTGAAGTGTAACTGCTTTGGATTGCATAAACGCATTGTTAACTTGTTCAATGGAGATTTCCGAATCGGCATGAAGCCAAACCGTGCCGATAATACCAACAAAGAAACCGCACCATAGAATGTCCGAGCTGACAACAAAATCGTCTCGTTGTAGCAGAAATCTTGACTGCTCGCACATAGCCCTGTTTTCATCGTTAACATTTGATGAATGGAATGCATTGAAAGCCAGTTGTTGAGGGAATACATCTTTGGGAATCTCAGTGAAACCAAGAATACTTCGTGTTTGATCGAACAACTCATCCAAGCCCTGTCTTGATCCTTGACAGGCGGCGCCCTGAATGGAACACACCGTTGCGTGACTCCACTGTGCGCAATTTGTCAGTTCGTGCAGAATTGTTGTCAGAGCGTGAGCTGTTCTGGTTGGTACAATTGCAACCATGGGCAGATTTTTCAGTGCAAATGACTCCGTATCAGGTACTAAAACGGGCAGTTCGCTCGAAGCTTTGTAAAGATTTGCCATATCAAGAATAGGGACTTTACTCATAACCATCGTTTGGGTGAATGATTTCAGATCTTTAAGCGGCGACAATAAAATAGCTGCGTCATACCCTTCTTCATACATAACATCAATATCAGTAACAGGAACAGGCTGATTATTGAAATCGTGTATTTCCCCAACACGTTCTTTTTCGCTGACAATTTGTATCTTTGCGATTGGCAGTGAACTGGCAGAGATACTATCCAGGATTTCCTGCACCAGAAGGTAACCACCTCCAACAATCAAAATTTTTCGCTCTTTCAAATCTACTAATCCTCACTTGTCAATACGATTATACACTTATCGGTAACCCAACTGCACATGAAAGTTATTGATTGATTAAATCACATGCAAATTCAATGTTTTCTTTCAAGTGCTCAACTTTGGAAGTCGCAATCAGCAACGTGGATACGCCTTGGTGACTCAGTACAAAACGGATTGCTGTTTCAGGTGCCAGCCACCCGGATCCCAAACCCTTTTTTACAACAACCCCAATCCCATTTTCAAATGCCTGTTGAATCTCTTTTTTATTTTGCTTCCGGTTTAAATTATACTCCAGCATCAATACGTCTGACCATGGCATAGCTAAAACAATTCCTTCATCTGTTTTACAAGACATTCCAACAAATCTGATCATACCTTTTGATTTAAAGTTTTGAAGCACTTCCACGACAGCGCTGTTTTGAATTATCTGTTTATCGTTGCCATCGGAATGGACATAAACGATATCAATACAATCAATTTTCAATTTCTTAAGACTGTTATGAATACTTTTTTCAACTGCTTTTTGGGAAAAATCGTAGACTGAACGTCCATGTATGAATTGCTCTCCAACTTTCGTAGATAATATAAGATCATTTCTGTTTTCTTCAAGACATTTCCCAATCTGCTCTTCACTAATTCCATATGCTGGCGCTGTATCAATATAGTTTATTCCAAGATCAATAACTGTTTTCAGAAATGTTTTAACCTGATTTACACCTGGCAATGCGTATGTTTCAGGATATTTAATCTTTTGATTACGCCCAATTTTGAATGCGCCATATCCTATTACAGAAACGCTTAGCCCTGTTTTCCCCAACTTACGGTATACCATTTATCAGCAGACTCCCATGGTTCCATAGCTATAACTGGTTTTTCCCAGTTTTGACTCCAATCATTTGCGTCGTTTGTATTCTCTTGATTTGACAGTTGAACAGTATCTGCAATTCTTTCAGCCAACCTTGGCGCCAGTACAAGTTTTGTAGGCCATGCAGTTATAACATTGCCTTCTTTTTCAACAAATACATCATCTGGTTTTTTACAGTGTCTTGTATCTGCTTCTGCCCTGTCAACATTAAATACAGTCATTTCGAACAGATCAAAACTTGTTTGGGGAAACACTTTTTTCAATATGCGGAGTGTTTCCTGAATCATTTTTTCATCCGTCCATTTAGTCCCATTCTCTGCCAGTTTACCGCCCAGCATCCAAACAGTATTTCCATCGTTCAATTTATTACTGGTAATGGTAACCGTGGGAAGTGTACCTTCCACATAGTGACCATTGAAAGCCGGTAATTCTTTACTTTTAACTAAAACCATACGCAAAGGTCTTTGTTGTTGTTTCTCTTCGTTCATCCCAGCTTTTTTTCGAAGAATACTATTACCGCCACCCGCTGTAAAAATTACACTATTCGGAATTATCGTAGCAGAGTTCTGATTATTCGGATTTTTTAACTCAATTTCTGCTATCTGTCCCGGTTGATAAAGTTTAAACTTGATTTGATCAGCATGTGTTTTTACCAAATACTTTCGTACCGGTTTGCTTAAAACTTCCAGCAAGCTTTTCGGTGAAATAATTTGTTCCGGTAGTTTATAAACATCACCTTTATAGTTGGAAAGCATTTCAGGATACTCATTAGTCTGAATTTTGCCTGGTCGTATACTCAAGCCAAGCAAGCTTCCCAGCAGCCATACAGATTTGCCCCATAGATAACAATAGTCAGATCGTATATCCAGATTTGACAAATCAGGAAATCTTTGGCCCTGGATATGTTCTTTCCAGATACCCGGCATTTCTTTTATATTGATCGCAGCTTTTGTCAGTTTACCTGCCAGACTGTATTTAACGCCGCCGTGCAGAATTCCCTGACATGTGATTGTTTGATCCTGACCCAAGGCCTGTGTTTCAACAAGAATAACGTTGAGTCCTCTGGATATCAACGTATTGCATGTCCATAATCCTGACACTCCGCCACCAAAGATAACCGCGTCAACTCGAACTCTGGTATGTGTCCCCACTTTGCACCCTCCAATCCGATCCGTCGCGCTAAGAGTAACGTATTTACGTTGTTTATGTCCACTTATTGATCGAGTTTTCATAGTAGAAACTTTTTTTTTATTGTGTGCACAAAAATCAAATGTGTCAGACTCCTGTTAATCAGATGAACTTGAAAGGAGGATTTTTTCAATGTTTACTCAAAAAAGTCTGTTTGGTTTGCTGCTGTTGATAGCTGTTTTTTCTATCCCTGTAGAATCAACAATTCGAAGGGTTCCAATGGATTATGGGACAATTCAGTCAGCAATTAACGCGTCTGTTGATGGTGATACTGTATTGGTTTCTCCCGGATTATACTATGAGTTTATAAACTTTCTTGGTAAAGCAATAACGGTCAGGGGTGAGTCATTGCACAATCCCACAATTCTTGACGGAAACACGTCTGGCTGTCTTGTAACGTTCAATTCCGGAGAATCCCTGAATTCGGTTTTAGAGAATATTACCATCCAGCAAGGTCTTGGTTCGGGAGGGCCCAATTTTTCCGGAGGCGGAATTACAATAAGAAACTCTTCGCCAACAATTATAGATTGTACGATTCGGTTAAGCGGAGGTCAGCGGGGTGCAGGAATATATGTGATTGACGCATCTCCCGATATTCATCATTCGATTTTTTATGGAAACACCGGGCAATATGGATCTGCAATATTTGTAAAAGATGATAGTAATCCAGAGATATTCAATTGTATTTTCATATCAAATCATGCAAACACATCAGGTGTGGTATATGTTGACATGGCTGAAGCGCAAATTATCGGGTGCACATTTGACAACAATTCAGTTCCATCAGCGCAAGGAGTTATCACTGTTGGAAGTGATCATGGTGTTCTGGTTAAAAACAGTATTATAACCAACAGTCCTAATGGTAAAGGCATTGTCGCATTGGACTCTGCCGGCATCATTGATGTGCGTCATACGAATGTCTGGAACAATGCTCACGGAAACTTTGGCGGAAACGCTTCTCCCGGGCATGGATGTCTGACGGCTGATCCAATATTTGTAACCGGCCCGTTTGGCTCTCATTATCTGAGTCAGGTTGCTGCCGGTCAGGAAGTCACAAGTATCTGTGTTAATGCCGGTGAAGGACTTGCTTCATCCTTTCCATTATCAGGCCGAACAACCCGAACCGATCAGATAGAGGATTCCGGCATTGTGGATATGGGATTTCACTACCAGATCAAAGATTTGCCAACCGCAACCCCAACTCCCACTGCAACCTTTACGCCCACTCCAAGACCCACTAACACACCAACACCCACTGCGACATTTACTCCAACAAACACACCCACCCCCACCAGCACTCCAACAGTACCAACCGCGACACCAACCAACACACCTTTACCCCAAATAATCCGTATTCCCGGAGACTACCCGTATATTCAACATGGCATCAATGCCGCAAGGGATGGAGACACGGTTCTTGTCGGTGCGGGAACTTATAATGAGCTGTTAAACTTTTCAGGAAAACGTATCACGGTAAAATCGGAATCCGGGGCTTCACGAACCATAATAAACGGTGCCAGCAATGGTAGTGTTGTTACATTCTCAAATGGGGAATCATATAGTTCAAGGCTTCAGAATTTTACTGTTATAAATGGTTATGGCTATTCAAGCAATCATGTTCAGGGTGGAGCAATAACTGTCAGCAATGGTAGCAGTCCGACTATCGAGGGTTGCATAATAAGCAGTAATCAAGCTCATCGTGGTGGAGCAATCGTAGTTCGGAACACAGGGAGCAATCCTGTCATCATGCACAATGTCATTGCGGAAAACAATTCCTTCCTGGATGGTGGTGGAATATATATCTCAGATGGCGCAGCGCCTTATATTTTCAATAATCTGATCAGAAACAATTCGTCGGGTTATGGTGGAGGAGCATTTTCAACAAACAGCAATCCTGTTTTTATAAACAACACGTTTTCGAACAATTCAGTAGAACACTACGGTGGTGGCCTTTATTTTATGAATTCTGAAGGTGAGATAGCCAATAACATTATCGTCAATCAGGAGACAGGTGAAGGTATATTCATATTTGATGCTTCATCTAAACCAAATTTGTTTCACAATAATGTCTGGAACAACCCGAATGGTGACTATGGGGGTATTGCTGTTCCCGGTGAAGGTGACATAAGTCTGGATCCCTATTTCGCCGTAGGACCCAACGGTATCTATTACTTATCCCAACTTGGCGCAGGTCAGAGTGTTCAAAGTCCCTGCGTTAATGCCGGTAATCAGGATGCAGTTGATCTTGGGCTGGATCAATTCACAACACGAACAGACCACAGAGGTGATATCGGTATTGTCGATTTGGGTTATCATTACGGATATCATCCAGTGAACACACCCACACCTTTACCGACGGCTACACCGACTTGTCTGAGTGATTCGCGTTTAATCCTTTCGGGCGACACATTCAGACCAAACGACAACTTCAAGTTGGTATTACGGCTATTTAACACCTGTCCGCCATTGTATATAGATCAGTTTATACTTTTAGAGGTTGAGGGCAGTTTTTGGTTCTGGCCCAGTTGGACACCTGACCTTGATTATCGCAAAAGTCTGTATATGGCCACAATGACTCAAGCGTTCACAATTCTGGAATTTAAATGGCCCTATGTTGATTCTGCCTATCATGGAGCACGTTTCTGGTGCGCTGCCTTTAATGAAGGTTACATTGATGAGAATTACATTGTCGGTGAAATCACGTATCTTACTTTTGGATGGGCACCTTAACAGGGTCGCCCAAAAACATAACTGAAAATCAAAAAAACGCTGGTTGTCAACCGGCGTTTTTTCATGCTATTAATATTCTTAATCTTCTGCTGCTACTCTGGTAATACGTCCTCTGTCAAAAAGGTATACCACACGGTCGCCTGGAATGTTTTCCAGCGAACGTACAGCAACGACAGGTCTTCCGCTAAACAAGTAAAACATTTCCAGCCATTCATTATTGTCTGGAACTACAATGATCACCTGTTCATTATCCGGTAGGGATTTCAGTGTGTTTTGTACATGTGCCATTGCGAGTTTTCGCGAAGTAGTTATTGCTTTCCATTCAGACATAGTTTCTAACGAACTGACCACTGAAACACCGATAACAGGCAATATAAAGACCATAGTAAACAAAAACCCGATTGTTTTATGTTTGATAAATCCGGAAATTTTGTGTGTTAATGCAGCCCATATCCACGTACTTCCAATCAACGGAATATAAAAAAACCGTCCGAATGTCAGATGTGTATCCGGCAAAAATGAGAACGGAGTTGCGGCTGCAGGAATGATCAGCAACGCTGTCATAATTAAACCTGATCGCACCATACTGATTTTTTTAAATCCACAGATAAACAGTAAAACCAGAACTGTAATCCAACCGGTACGATCGATTGAAAACCATGCTGGAAGTGCACCCAAAATACTCAGCGCTGTACCGGCAATAATATTTTGCATCCAGTTTAAAATGGAGATGGATTGATCAAATGATAAAAATGTGACTCGCCCAGTCAGTTGAATTACTGCATGCAAAACCAATCCTGCTATACTTACCAATATCCATGGTAATCGGAAGCGTATCCATTGTCTTCCGACAACATTATCCAGTAAATATCGATCCTGAAAAAATATGATAACGATTGCCAGAACAGCTGGTTCTTTTGTTAAGATTGCTGTTATAAAGAAAAATAGTGACGGGATTTTTTTCAACACGTTCGTACTTGTATCAGGAAGCAGAATGATGCTCAGCATAAGAAAAAAAGCAGCCAGAACATCAATCCGACCGGAAATCCAGCAGACCGTCTCCGCGCTTTTTGGTGAAACAAGAAACATTAATGCCGATATAGTTGCAGCAACAGCGTTTTTTCGCAATCTGTATATCCACAATGCAATGAGTGATGATGTTGCCAGGTGAATGGATAAGTTTAATACATGTCTTGGTATCGCACTCAATCCCGCCCAAAGAATTTCCAGACTAAAAATCATGTTAACAATTGGCCGATAATAGTTGAAAAATGTGTGCGTGATTATCAATTCTGGCGATTCCAGAGCCTTTAGACCGAAATACATCCAATAGAAATCATCAGCAAAAAACCAGTTCTCAGCAATTGGATACATTACGATCAATCCGACACTTGCTGGTATTAATGCAACAATAAGTGCTTTGTATTGAAACCACAACCTCATTTTTTTGATGATTCCAATTACTGTGAAACAGATTTAGATTCCGGATGTATTTTTCTTAACCAGCATGTTTTACCAGCAATTGTTCAATTCTTCCGATATACATTCGATGAAAATCGCTTTCCGGATATACTGCATTCTTCATTTGACTATCAGCAAATCCGGATTCGTTTATGTCCTGAAAATACAATTTTCTGCATATCATAACCATCCTTGCCTGATTGAAATACACAGTGTCTTCAATATCAAATACAGGTGTCAGCCCGGTTTGTTCAATTTTGTTTACATCACGGCCTGAATTGGTACCGCAAAAATTAAGATTTTCCCGGTTCGTGTCCCCAAAAAACGACATTGTAAACAGATCGTTTTTTTCCATGAATTCATAAGTGAACCTTTGTGGACGAACGAAAACAAATGTTACCGGTTGATTCCAAAGATATCCAACTCCTCCCCAGGCACAGGTCATTGTGTTGAATTTCTTTTTGTCTCCTGCAGTCAGCAGAAACCATTCCTCACTAAACAAAGGAACTATTTGTTCTTTAAGTCGGTTGACATCCATAAAAGTAAATTCTTTCATCTTATTCACCTGTTTTCGACCTGAAATGGATAAATATGAACAGGCGCTGTCAAAGCATCGCCTGTAAGGACCTGATCAATCTGCTTTAATTCGTTTCCGGCAATTGTGTCCACGAGTCTGCCTAATCTGATAAAAGTTTGTAATGTTTGAGCTGTTTTTGTCAGGAATCTTCCATCGGATTCAAGTATCATTTCAAGAAATGTCTTTTTCCTGGGATAAAACCGAATGGATAACTCTTCATCGGGAGGAACATCTATCATCTGCCGGGCTTTTAGCATAGCATCGTATAATCCACCGATGTCATCGATTAAATCAACGCCCAGGGCATCAGCGCCGATCCAGATTCTACCTCTGGCAACCGCATCGATTTGTTCGGGAGTCAAATCCCTTCCGGCCATGACACCTCCGGTAAACTCTTCGTAAATTTTATCCATCATGTATTCAAGTCTTTGATGCTGAGATTCGGTTGGTGGGCGGTACAATGACAGCATTAGAGCGTTTTCGCCGACATGTGTTTGTTCTGTAGTAATCCCCAATTTATCCATAAGACCTTGAACAACGAATTTACCACCTCCTACACCGATTGATCCGGTTATTGTCAGTGGTTGTGCCATTATCACATCAGCGCTCATGGCAACATAGTAACCTCCGGATGTAGCAATATCACCCATTGAAACGATAACCGGAATACCCGCTTCGCGTGTCAATTGTATTTCGCGGTCAATTGTTGCCGATGCATCAGGTGATCCTCCCGGACTGTTGACCCGGAATATGACGATATCCACATCACCGTCTTCTCTGATCTGACGGAAATAGTTCGAGATTGTTTTGGCTGCCATTGACTGGCCACCCATCAAACCACTTGAACCACTCCCCCGGACTACCGTCCCAACTCCATATACCAGACCTACCACATACTCGCCTTCTCTTCGACGTGCAGTCATGTATTTACTCCGATAACTGCCTGGCCTAACAAGAGTGATTCCTTCTCCAACTTTTTCTTCCATAAGGTCTTCGACCTGATCCCAGAATCTGAAACCATCCACAAGCCCTGCATTCAGAGCTTCTATGCCAAAAAATGGCGCTTGATCGACCAGTGATCTCAGGTGATCCAAAGTCATATTTCTGGAAACAGCGACACCTTCCAATATCTGATTGAAAATACTGTTAATCAAATTCTCATCAGCTTCCTTGTGATACTCTGTATAACCTTCTTCATTAAACATATTTGCGACAAGCTTATATTCGTGTCTTTGATCCATATATGATTCAATACCTAAATTTTCCAGCATATTCTTGAAAAACAGTGGTTCAGATGCCAATCCTGTAAATCCGATATCACCTGTAGGATGCATGTATATCTCATCAAATCCAGATGCCATGTAATAGACGCCGGTTCCTGTAGCTGAGACAAAATACGTATCCGCGTAGGCTATGGACCATTTTCCCTGTTCACGGAAGCGATTTAAAGCATCACGAATTTCCTGTGCTTGCGCCATACCAATGGAAATTTGAGACAAGTCTGCGACAATACCCTTAACATTATCATTGTTAGCAGCATGATCAATAACTTGAATTAAATCCAAAAGTGTCGTTGCGCTTCGGGCTGTCAGCATCTGAAAAGGGTCTGCGGGGCGGTATTCAACGATAGTCTGTGAAAAATCAATATGCAAAACTACGGGTTTGGTTGGTTTTCGTGTCGCAGACGCAATGTGTCTGGCACCCAGAACAGTGACCAGAATGCTGGCTGTAACAATTAACAGAGCAAATAAGACACCCAACACAATAAAAAGTTTTTTCATTTGGTTTTCTCCCGGAAACAGTTTGGTTCAGTTTCAATAATCCGATCAGATAAGTTTTTTCACCGGCAATACTCTGGATTGACCGGAATTACAGTTCAATGAAATATCAAAGCAAGTTCAGCAAATCAACAGGTGAATCAATAATGTAATCAGGTGATTCATGAATCAGTCTCTGTCGCGAACGGAAACCCCACGATACAGCTACTGACACTATTCCAGCGTTTTTTGCTGTACGTATATCCGGTTCTGAATCTCCGATAAACAAACACTCTGAAGGCTGATATTTCCAATAATCAACAATAGCAATCGCAGCAGCCGGGTCTGGTTTTTTGGGTCGTTCCGGGGTGGCTCCCAATACTGGATCGAAAGTCCATTTTCGCAGCAAGGATTTAACCATTTCAATTGTAAACTCTTCCGGTTTGTTCGACAGAATTGCCATTTGTAATTTTCGTTGAGTCAATTCATCAAGCAATTTCGGAACAGATACAAAAGGTTTTGTTTGATTTTTCCAGCTATTCCGGTACACCTTTTCCATTTGATGGACCATTATTTTTATTTTGTCTTCAGGCCAGTTATCTACCGGCAACATTCTTTGAACCAGTATGTTTATACCATCACCAATCATTTCCTTGAATGCATCAACTGAATGAGTCGGATAGCCGGATGATTTCAAAACGGTGTTAGCAGCATTAGCCAGATCATCAATTGTATCCAGTAATGTTCCATCCAGATCAAAAATAATACCTTTATACATCTTGTTTATCCCTTCCAGGCAACTCCAAACATGTCTGCTCTACAATCCAGAACCATGATGTGAGCCATCCGTCACTGCATTTGAAACTGCATCACAATCTTTTGAAAAAGTCAAAGTTGTCCATTTGCTTGACCTGGTTTAATCTTCAGATTCATTGAATACAAGCGAGCGATGTAGTATAAATCCAGGAAGGCAGGATTTACCGATGTTTAAGATAAATGAGTCAAAGGTTAAATTCATGAAAAAACATAAAATGCTGTTGATTATTCCGATACTGACAGGTCTTCTTTGCTGGACATTACTGACTGATGCCACCGAAAGTACACCGGGGACTCTGGAATATCTGGAGCTTTTTGCTCAGTGTTATGAACTAATTCAGTCACGTTATATTGAGGAAACCGACCCGGTAATACTTGCGGAAGGTTCTATTGAAGGAATGCTTCTTGCGTCAAGTCCATATGCAGCTTTGCTTCCTGTGAAAGGTCACAGTGGTTTGATTCCGGCGTTTGGTCCTTTATCTGCCGGGATCGTTCCGGGATTTAAGGAGCCCATGATTCGCGTAATTGATGTTATTCCGGGTTCACCTGCTGATGAAAAGGATATTCGTCCGGGTGATACAATTATCCGGATAAACGGGCAGGTAACTCCATATTTAACGATTGACCGCGCCGAACGGATGTTAACCGGTCATGAGGGTGACACAATCACATTGCTGTTGCAGCGCTATTTACAAGGTAATCTGGAAGAAATTGAGATTGAGTTGAAACCTTTTGAAGACCCTGGTCCAGATATTCAGATTTCAACTATGGATGGTATTAGATTAGTAAAATTTACAGGAAGAGCCACCCTGTCAACGCCCGAGCAACTGTATCAGTTACTAACAGAAGACATGCCTGCTTCACTGCCTGCAATACTGGATTTACGTGGTTTGAATCGGGGGGATGAAGTTTTGGGAGTTCGAATAGCCGACATTTTCATTAAAGATGAAACCATAATGCTTCATGCCTGTACTCGCGACGGCAGCAACATGGGTTATGTGATTGCGAATGATGGTCGTGCGCTGACTGATTTTCCTTTAGCTGTTATAATTGACCAAACCAGTTCAGGTCCTGCTGAAACCTTTGCTGCTGCACTTCAAAGCACTGGAAGAGCCATAATAACCGGTGATGTGTCATTTGGCCGGGCTGTGTATCGTGAAATTCTTCCTCTTGATGATCGCTATGAGCTTATGATGGTCACTTCCTATTTTTGTACAACTGATGGTAAATCAATTCATGGTCAGGGAGTCACACCTGATGTTCCTGTGATGTTACCGGCTCAGGATGATGTGGACCCCTATGTTTCAACAGCAAAAATGCAGTTGCACGAGTCTACCATAACAGATTGACATCGGAGATTGATTTATGACTGCTTCGAATGGAAAAAAGGGGGTTTCAAAACCTCGAAAAAAGAAAACCGGAGCCGCAGCTTCATCGCGAACAAAATCCCGGTCTACAAATCGAAAGCCTCCACAAAAACTTCGTAAGAAACAAGTGTCAAAATCGTTCCGCTATCTTTTTATGTTTTTAATACTGGCAGTTGTATTTCTGGCTTCCACCATTGTCATACTGGATCAGCGCGCAATGAAACGTGGTCATATCGGTTTATGGGAAACTCTTGTTGGGATAACCCCGGCAATTTCGACTGAAGATGTTTCATATTCATTGGACCGTGTCCTTAAAGGTATTGGTTCGACTTCTCTTGTGTTAACACATGATGGCCATACCATTATTAGTAACACTGAGCAATTACATGTGGTGCATCAAGTATTTACTGTTTCTGATGAAAAGACATTTGAACAGATCGTTACAGAATTTGACCAGCAGGTCCGCCGGGAAGGTGTAAACATTTTTCGTCGTCACAGCATACGCAATCCAGGCGAATGGCTTCAGACTTATTACATCGGTACACATGCCGGTATAACACATAAAATTGATTTGTATTACTATCCCACAGAATTGCCAACGCCTGTAGTCGATCCGGACCCTCCGCCCCCCCAGCCTGACGACGAGAATTTTGATACTTCACTTCAACCTTCTATAGCATTAATTTTTGATGATTTCGGTCCCAACGAGGCTATTGCTCACCGATTTCTTACCGAGTTGAATGTTCCAATTACCATAGCGGTTCTTCCGTGGCAGCCATTTTCCAATGAAATAATTTCTATGACAAACCAGGCGGATCAGACTGCATTTTTACATGCTCCAATGGAACCGCATAATCCGGCTGCCATGGGTAACATGGCAGATCAATATCTAATGACCTGGATGGATGGCAGTACTTTGCGGGAGCAAACTGTGTTAATGCTGAATGATCACCGTGGAGTTATCGGTGTCAATAATCATACAGGATCGAAAATGACGGAAAACAGACGTGCTATGCAGGTTTTTCTTTCTGAGATCAAAAAACGGAATCTTATTTTTATTGACAGCCGGACAACCGCTGATTCGGTTGCCGAAGAAGTAGCGCGCGCATTGAGCATTCCGACTGCCTCCCGTCACGTATTCATTGATCAGGGATATGATGGAGGTGATGTCCGGGCTAACATGCGTCTTTTGGCTGACATGGCCAAACGCAATGGCAGCGCAATCGGAATTGGCCATGCAATTGACAGCACACTGGATCAGGTCAAAGACGTTTTACCGGAAATCCTTCAGGATGGTATTCAAGTTGTACCCATTGAATCGCTTGTAAATTAGCAGTATTTACCTGGCTGCTATGAAATCGTTTATTAACACTGTTTTCAAATCCGGTAATCCTGCAGTATTTGCTGCGCCGCTGGCCGGTGTAACTGACCGAGCATATCAGCGAATATTGCGCCAGTGCGGCGCTCCAGTTATCAGCACCGAGATGTTACCTTCGGCAGCGCTGGCAAGACATCCCAAAGGGGTACACAAGATTGTTCGTTATGAACCGGGAATTCATCCTTTGAATGTTCAGATTTTTGGTTATTCAGCCGATCATTTTGTCAGAACAATTGATTTGATACGACATTTGGAACCAGACAATATCGACATCAACATGGGGTGCCCAGCAAAAAAGGTTTTTAACAATGCATCCGGTTTGTCATTAATGAATGATCTACCTCGGGCAACAGCTATTGTCCGGGCAGTTCGGAAATACTTTGACGGGTCAGTCAGCATCAAAATCCGGCTTGGAACAACACCCGGCATTTTTGTTGCTCCGGATTTTGCCATAATGGCGGAATCGGAGGGCGTGGACTTCATTACTGTGCATGGACGTTACCGCACCAGTTTGTCTGTGCCGGCTGACTGGGATGCGATTGGTGAAATCAAATCCCGTGTTTCCGTACCAGTTGTCGGAAACGGCGATGTTTTTACACCCAATCAAGCAGAACATTTTTTGAATCTTTCCGGCTGTGACGGTGTAATGGTTGCACGGGGAATACTGGGCAATCCCTGGCTACCCGCGCGGATAAAGATGAATCTTGAAACCGGAATTATGCCCTCTGAACCATCTGTTCAGGAACGTTTTCGAGTATTCGCAAAACATCTTGATTATTTAATTGAAGATTTTGGTGAGCACAAAGGAACTTTGATCTTTCGAAAGCATGCGGCATGGTATCTGAAAGGGTTTGCACATATTAGCCGCTTTCGAAAGCGATTATTCAGTCTTTCTACACCTTCGGAATTTTATCGGCTTGTGATGGAACTATATCTTTCTCAGCCGGATGTAATACAATAACAAATTGTGCGGTCGTTCAAATTCGTTTAAACGATAACAGAATTATTATTGCCGTTTCTATTCAATCCAATTAATCAATAATCTTTGAAGTATCGGCCGTATAGTCGCTGATCAGTTCCCAAATTTCTTCTGGTGTTTCAGCGTAGTCAAACAAATCAATATCTTTTGGTGAAATCACACCTTCTTCCACAAGAGCATCGAAATCAATGATTCTGTTCCAGAAACGGCGTCCGACCAGAATAACGGGTAACGGGGGAATTTTCAGAGTTTGAATCAGTGTCAGCGCTTCAAACAGTTCATCAAGCGTGCCAAAACCTCCAGGAAAGGCCACCAACGCTTTGGCACGTATCAGAAAATGCATTTTTCGAATAGCAAAATAATGGAAGTTAAAACACAAATCTGGCGTAATAAACGGGTTTGGAGCCTGTTCAAACGGCAATTCAATATTCAGGCCTATACTTTTTGCGCCAATATCATAAGCGCCCCGATTAGCAGCTTCCATAACGCCGGGGCCTCCACCTGTAACCACAACATATTCGCAGCGACCTGTGATTTGACAGGTTGATGACACCATTTTGCTGAAATCTCTTGCGACCGAATAGTAGTGTGCGTGTTCTGCCCTTTTCTGAGCTTTTTTCATTACCGTCCGGGATTCGGGATTATTTGGTTCTGCGGCCATCAGAGCTTCTGCTTCGGCCATTTCCTGTTCAGCCATTTCAGGGGGTGGTGTTCGAGCGCTTCCGAATACCACAATTGTTGAGACTATGTTATGCTCCTGCTGAGCCAGTTCGGGTTTCAGCAGTTCCAGTTGGAGGCGGACGGGGCGAAGCTCCGGCCGTTTCAGCAGCGAAATATCCTCAAATGCTTTAACGTATGCGGCACAATCCAGTAGCTCCCCCTGTAAAAACGCGCGTTGTTTTGCATCGGGTTCCTGATTGTTCATCGTTGGTATCCTCCGGACTAATGGGTTGCTGGTTTTACCGGCGTATGGGTTGTGGTGCGATATTTTTCAGATATTTATACACATCGCTGTCAGTTGTCAGAATCAAGGTAGTATCTTTTTTCAGTATGGTTTCATATGTTTCGAGTGTTTTTATAAAGGCGTAGAATTCTGCCGCAGTAGGGCTTTGATTGTATGCTTCGGCATAAATTTCGGTCGCAGTGGCATCGGCCCGCCCTCGAACTATCTGCACCTGTTTGAAAGCTTCCGATTCAATTTCCTGAAGGTCACGTTCACGGCGGCCATCAATTCGAGCGGCTTCTCCAGCGCCTTCGGAGCGAAACCGCTGAGCAATTTGCTGGCGTTCACTAATCATACGGCTGTATATACGTTCCTGAACACTTTCGTTGTAATTGATCCGTTTGAACCTGATATCCAGCAGATCAATGCCGAATTCGGCCAGTTTGGGCGCTGCTTCACTCAGAATATCCTGTTCTATCAGCGTTCTTCCGCGTTCGATCGGATACAGGCGGCCGATGTCTCCGGAGACGGTTTCAAGTGTCGGGTCAAGGTATGCTTCCCGGTCTTTTGTTGAGCGAATCATTTCGATCAGTTCGTGTCTGGCAATTGCGTTTCGGGTTTCGCTACCCAGGATATCATCCAGTCGTGACAGAGCGCTTCGTTCATCGCGGAGGCGCAGGAAATACTGAGTTGCATCTTTAATACGCCAGCGTGCGAAAGTATCAACGATAATGTACAGTTTATCTTTTGTTGGCATTTCATGTGGTCTGCCATCCCATTCCAGAATACGTTTTTCAAAGCGGTTTACTTCCTGAATCAGCGGTATTTTAAAATGTAGGCCGGCATCTGAGATGGGGTCTCCGATCGGGCGACCGAATTGTGTGATGATGACCTGATCCACTTCGTGCACTCGGTAGAACACTCCGGAAACAATAAGAAGTGCAAAAAGGATCACAATTGCTGTTATAATTGTTGTTACATTTTTCATTGCTGACCCCTTTCATGAAGCTGAAGCAACGGCAGGATTTGTGTGGCTTCGTGATCGATAACGTATTTTCCTCCCATATTCGGAATCACCGTTGCAAGTGTTTCCAGATAAAGACGTTGTCGAGTAACATCAGGCGCTTTAATGTATTCTGCAAGAACAGCATTAAAGCGGGACACCTCACCCTGTGCTTCATTTATACGTCTAAGCGCATATCCTTCGGCAGACTGAATACGCTGTTCAGCCTCACCCCGGGCGCGTGGAATAACACGATTGTATTCGCCATTAGCAATGTTGATCATCTGTTCGCGTTCTTGTTGAGCCTGGTTTACCTCGTTGAACGACGGCTGAACTTTTCGCGGTGGATTGACATCCTTGAGTTGAACCTGGTCAATAATAAGACCCAACTGGTACAGATTGACGACTTCCTGCATTTGAGTCAGAGCCACCGATTCAATTTCCTGTCGACCCACAGTGATAACCTCATCAACAGTTCGGTCGCCTACAACAGCGCGCATAACGGACTCGGAAATGTTTCTGAGTGTCGTTTCCGGATTGCGAACTCTAAACAAAAACTGCTGAGGGTCCATAACTCTGAACTGGATAATCCATTCGACGGTAGCCGCGTTCAGATCACCCGAAACCATGTTACGTTCGCCTTCCTGTTCGGCGCGTGACGATGCATATTGAGTTCGGCTTGTCGCGCCTGGTGACCCGAAACCGAACTCCTGTTTCAGTTGTCGTCGAACCGGAACAAGGTGTACTTCGTCAATGCCCATGGGCAGCTTAAAATGCAGGCCGGGTTCAACGGTTTTGATGTATTTCCCAAACCTTAGAACAATCCCCTGATATTCCGCCTGAACAGTGTAAAACATTGTACTGACTATCATAATCAGCACAATGAGCACAATTCCCCAGATAATCATTGCTGGTGATCCGCGAACGGGTTTTTCTCTGTCACGGATAGTAAAATTAATGGTGTTTGACATAATCGACTCCCTTCATAATCAACTTGATGACGGTTCATCTGATAACATTACGTGTATTGCCCGCACGGTATTCATTGCCGGATGCAACCATCCCGATATCGGGTTAGCGTATCACATTACTGTTTTCGTTTCGATATCCAGATTCGCGAATCAAGTAATAGTCGCCTTGCAAATGGTTAAAGCTTCCCGGATCACTCCGTCTCCGAAAGCCGAACTATCCGGAAACCCTGGTTTCCCCAGCGGGTCTGAGGCTCTCCACCCGTCCGGTGTGCACTTCGGCAATGTCGTTGATGCAAGTCCCATGCTCCACCCCGTAAAATTCGTATTTGCCCACTTGCTGGTCCAGCAGGATTGACTGCATCACCCGGCGAGTATGGTCCGTGCCAGTTCAGACACCATTCCCACAGATTACCATGCATATCGTACAAACCCCATAGATTTGGTTGGCCAGAACCAACATCCCAGGTTTCACCACGAAAATCACCTGTAGGACATTCCTCAAATGGTCTTCGACCGTCGTAATTTGCATGAGCCGTATCAAGGCAGTCACCGAAACTGAATGATGTCAGAGTGCCTGCCCGACAGGCATATTCCCATTGCGCTTCGGTGGGCAGTGTGAATGTGCCGTCAATTGACGAAGACAGTGTTCTGCAAAAGGCCATCGCATCATGCCAGGAAACACGTTCGACCGGACGGTTGTCACCAGTAAAAAATGCCGGATTCGTACCCATGACAGAAAGATACTGAGCCTGAGTCACCAGATGGCGTCCTATCCAAAACCCACTCAGAGTGATGTTTCGTACAGGCGCTTCAATACCGTAGTGTCCAGGATCTTCCGGTGATGATCCCATTTGGAAAGTTCCACCTTCCAGATAGACCATTTCCAGAGTCACTCCATTATCCAGCGTTATGGTAACCGTATCCAGATGTGCTGGATTCGACCAGTCATATCGGGATGGTGGCGACCACTCTGAACATCCGGTCAAACCAGTCAACAACATTGCAACTACGATTTTATATATCGAAAAATGACCTGAATGAGCCAAAGCATCCTCCCCTGGTTTCAATTTAAATATATCACGTTAATGATTTCAAATCGAGATGATCGCTTACGATACTGTTTCAAAGACTTTTTTTTGAGCTATTTGTTGCGAAACGGCTCAGAATCCGTAAGATACCGGTATGAAACTTGTGATTCAAATACCTTGTTTTAATGAAGCCGAGACACTGCCGATGACATTTTCGGATTTGCCAAAATCCATTCCCGGCATTGACCGGATAGAGATATTGGTTATCGACGATGGTTCAACTGACAGCACAGCCGAAGTTGCCCGAAATCTGGGTGTGGACCGGGTTGTGTCATTGCCTTATAACCAGGGACTGGCTCGTGCATTTGCCCGGGGTTTGGCAGAAGCATCCAGAATGCAAGCGGACATTCTTGTCAACACGGATGGAGACAATCAATATGTCGGTGAATGCATTCATGCTCTTGTGCAACCGATTCTTGAAAATCAGGCAGATGTAGTGGTGGGTTGTCGTCCTATTGAGAGCATTCGACATTTTTCACCGATGAAAAAACGGTTGCAACGTATGGGCAGCCAGATTATCAAATGGCTGACCGGAGCTGATGTACGGGATGTTGCAAGTGGGTTTCGGGCATATTCAAGACGTGCGCTCAGACGGTTGAAAGTTTTTTCAGATTTTACTTATACGATTGAAACAATTATCCAGGCAGCTCAAAGCGGGTTGCGTGTGGCTTCGATTGAAGTCCGCACCAATCCACCGACTCGCCCGAGCCACTTGTTTCACAGTAACTGGTATTATATTCGACGACAGGCTGCCACAATAATTCGTATATGGGCGCTTTACAGTCCCGAAAAGCTTTTTAATCGTTCAGGACTAATCAGTCTGGGCGTAGGAGGACTGCTGTTTTTTCGGTTTTTGATTTATTATCTGATCAATTTTCCGGATCCCACCGGAAAAGTTCAGTCGCTCGTGATTGCCTCTGTGTTTATGAGTCTGGGTTTTTCTTTGGTTTTGTTTGGTGTAGTAACGGATCTTATACGGGTCAATCGCCATCTTCTTGAAGAGACAATCGACAGGCTTGATACTGAAAATTATGATGTCGGTGATTCAAAAGACTAACCGACTTGCTCTGGTTTTCATGAGCATTATCGTTGTCATTTCTGCAACTCTGGCAATATTTTCCGGTGGATATGGGCTTGTTTCTGCCGATTCATTTGTTGAAAACCCGGCTTATCTGCATTTCGGTGGATTGGGTGACGATCCCGGAATGTTTCGCGAACCACGACAGGTCACTCTGACACCATCAGACACTATTCTTATCAGTGATTTCCGAAACTACCGAATTCAGGAATTGACTTCGGACGGAACTGCTTTGGGAGTCTGGGGACGCCGCGGCAAGAATCCCGGTCAGTTTGAAGATCCAGCAGCCGCAACAATGGATTCCGACAGGAATATTTACGTGGCAGATACCTGGAATCATCGTGTTCAGCGTTTCTGTAATGAATCAGGTACATGGGAAGCGACCTGGGCAAAAGCACAATTTTCAGCTCCGCGAGGAATCGCCGTTGACGCTTCGGATCGGGTTTATGTGACTAACACGTCCCACCATACCGTCATGGTTTTTGACTCGGAAGGACAACTGACTGCCACATGGGGTAGTGGTCAGCCGGAGCCGGATCATTTTTTCAATCCTGTAGGAATTGTGATTGGTCCGGACAACAATGTATATGTTGCTGACACCGGAAACAATCGAATCAAAGTTCTGGACCAAAATGGTCAAACTCTTCGCATTATTCCGGTGAATGACTGGACTGGCAGAGAGTTTACTGAAGCATATATTGCTATACACGATAGTGGAATGATTTATGTGACATCACCTGCCAACCATAAGGTTATCGTATACACAAACGATGGCAAACTGTATAGCCGGTTTGGCAAGTACGGAGCAAGTGCAAATGCATTTAACGGACCGACAGGTATTGCCCTGACTCAGGACGATCGCCTGTTTATCAGTGACACAATCAATAACCGGATTATCCAGTTTCCTTTACCTCCACCACTACCGAAAGTCCAACGTCAGGAAGGTTTTATTCCCGACATCCCGCTTGCTGTTCGATTGCCAATAGATATTGGGGCAATTGGTATTATTATCTTCTGGATATATATGTATCTCAAATACAGACAAAAACAGGGAAAACCCGGTTTGTTAAAATATCTTCAAGACCATCCGTCTTTGTGTCGGTGGTTAATAATCATCGGAATGCTGTGCGTAGCGGTCGGAATGATTCTGCTTCGGATTTCATCTCCCATGATTCGTTCAGGAGCAGTTTTGCTGATCACCGGCGCAGTTCTTTTGTGGGCCAGTTTTCGGAATTCAACACTTTTTCCTTCATCTGTCACGCTTACATCGGAACGATCAAAAACAGTGTCGTTTGTATTGGTTTCTATTGTTTTCATTGCAGCAATCGGCCTTCGCTTTTACAGACTTCAGTCTGTTCCAACCGGTATCAACAATGACGCGGCCTGGAACGCTATCTATGCGTATCGAATACTTGATGGTGAGCCCTATACGCCGTTTACTGAGGAGGCCTGGGGCAAGGAAACATTTTATTTTTACTTGATAGCGCTGAGTTTCAGACTGTTCGGAACGTCAGTTTATTCGTTGTATTTACCTGGAGTAGCCGCCGGATTTCTGACGGTTGTGTTTCTGTTTTTTTTATGCCGGGATTTATGGAACCGGCATGTTGCGTTCGCGGCATCGGCTGTTTATGCCGTAATGGCCTGGAATCTCACCTATGCGCGAACTGGATATCGAGCAGTTCTGGCACCATTATTCATGGTTATGACCGGATGGTTTTTTTACCGTGCTGTTGACAGTCATTCAGTCGGGAAACGTCTTCTTTACTATGCGGCTTCCGGCATAAGCATCGGTATGGGACTTCATACATATTTTTCATTTCGCGGAGTCCCGTTCATGATGATTCTTATCGGTATTCATACATGGATAACCACACCGAAATTTATGCGCAAAAACTGGCACGGGCTTCTGGTAATGCAAGTATTTGCATGGTTGATGTTTTTCCCATTGTTTTTGTACGCCATTAACAATCCGCAAATGTTTCTGGAGCGTACCGGTCATCTGTTTGTCGGTAATCTGGTCCGGTTTAGCGGCTCATGGCAGCCGCTTTGGGATTCAATTCTGAGGCATCTTCAGATTTTTCATTTTCGTGCTGACGTAGGAAATTTTTTTGAGCCATCCATACCCATTATTAGCGCAATATCCGGTTTTTTTATGATGATTGGCCTGGCATATTTACTGCGACACTTTGGGAAACGAAACTGTTTCTGGGTTTTTATAGCAGCTATTTTTGGACTTTTGCCCGGACTACTTTCGGAGCCGGACGCAACTCGCCTGATACAGTTTACCGTACCGCTGGCCATCATGATTGCATTGGGACTTGTTCTCTCCGTTCAATTGCTGACCAGAACAAAACTCCCAGCATTGAATAGCATTCCCGCAATTCTTTGGCTAACAGCGGGATTGATCTGGATCGGCATCAGCGAATATCATTTGTATTTTCATGTTCTGGCCCGAAGTCCCCATGCCCAATTCGGTTACGCTCCGTTGCATACTCAAGTGGGATACAAAGCGCTGGAATTATCGGCAGATTATCATGTGTATGTCAGCAACAGCCATTTTCTGGACACTCCCAAGTTTATTTGTTACCGAATTCCAGGTGATGTTTTTGCCATTACTGGCGGCCGGGAACCGGATTTTATTACTAACGAAGAAATCCAGGATAATCTCACGGCTATTCGTGACAAGGAGCATTCACCGGACAAGGGAATCGCTTTTGTGCTGGATCACTACAACCGTAATATGTATATCATGCAGCAGATAAAAGAGCTTTTCCCCAATGTCACGATAAAAACAATATACAGGGAATCCGACACGGAATGGCCTGAACCAATAATACATGTTATGAAGGTTGATTCTGCTGCGTGAAAACCTGCATAACAAACTTGTCAGCAAAAATTACGTCAACACCTTTCACTACTGTCAGACAGCAGTCATGTTACCATATACTTCGATCATTTTTGAGATCACCTTCTGGTTTTGATATCATTTATGTACTGTTTTTTAAGGAGGTGATATGATTGAACAGACAGATAATCCAAATAAGTGTAATAGTTTTGTTTATTTTCACCTTTGTTTATTTGGTGGATGCATCACCGAATCATGGACGCATAACCGGCCTTGTTCGCTCAGAAGATGACACACCATTATCCGATGTTACGATCACCGTGACCAGTCCGAATCTTATGGGGGAGCGCAATGTTGTTACCGATCAGCGCGGTCGATTTCGTTTCCCGGTTCTGCCAGTCGGCGAATATACTTTAAAATTTGAGCGCTCGGAAATGAAAACATTGGTTCGGTCAGAAGTCAATCTGCGACCATACAGCACCGTTACGATCCGATTAAATATGGTTGAAGGGTCACCGGACGATGTGATGCATGTGTCAGGGCCGTCTGATTTGATTGATGTTACGAGTTCCACGGATAAACAGTCAATTGATGGCGATTTTATCCGGCGGTTGCCCGGCGACGCCGGAGGGATGTGAGCAAAGAAGCGACGCGGGCGGTTTCTATTGAATTCCGGAATCACGTTTCAGCAGCATGACCGCGTGATTGCCAGCGTCAACAACATACACATTTCCGTTATTATCAATAGCAAGTCCCATCGGTAGTGACAGTCTTCGACCATCAGCTGCCGCGGTCAAGCGTCCCACAGGTTGTCCCTGCTGATCAATCATGCGCACCGTTCCTCGAGATGGATCAGAATAATATATCGTGCCGTCTTCAGCCACTGCCAGATACGGTTCGTTATATACCTCCGCTTCCCATCCCTCAGTCGGATACTCGCGCAAAAACTCACCGTCACGACTCATTACCTGAATACGTCTGTTGCCGGTATCTGCGATATACACTTCGTTATTATGGATGGTCAGACCGACCGGGTTTGTAAATTGAAGCTGTCCCCGGCCGGCTCTTCCGATAACTCGTGTTTCGCGGCCAGCAAGATTCATTCGAATAATTCTTGAATTTCCGGTGTCGGCCATAAAGATATACTCTTCATCAACGGCAATACCCCTTGGATGAGACACACTTTGTCCCTGGGCAATAATAAGCTGCACGAACTGTCCATCATGAGTATATTTCTGAATTCTATTATTAAACGTATCCAGCACAAACACATGGGTTGAGTTGGCAGCCACGTCGCAGATATCATTAAACTCGCCCGGCATATTGCCTGAACTGCCCCACATATTCTGCCATGAACCATCCGGAGCAAATTTCTGAACGCGGTGATTTCTGAAATCAGCGACATAAAAGCTTCCATCGGGTGCGATTGTCATGGATCGCGGTTCTTCGAACATGCCTCTTGCTCGACCTCTGCCGCCGGCAGTCAAAGCGCGTGCCGGCTGCTGCATCATTCGGCGTTCTCGCTCCCTTTCTGCCTCAAGCCGGGCAATCCGTTCCTGCTCCTCCCGCTCTTCCATCTCTTCCCGCAACCGTATCAATGCCTGGTTATCCTGAATTGTCTCCGCCAGATCAACACTGTGACCGTAATCATTGACTCGATAAATCACGACATCCGGATTGGTATAAACAGGAGTCAGGAATGTACTCATTTGTTTGAATTTCTGCAAACCAACCGGATTATATTCTTCCCGTTCCGTCGGCCCGACAAATATATACCGCACCCTGTATTGACCCAGCAGTGACAGAACTTTGGGAATATCCACACTATTGTATATGGTTTCAATGTCGCGTCTGATTCTCCCGGTATCAATCTTTCGGTCTCGCTGACCTTCGCCGCGCCCCTGGCGAACCAGATATTCCCGTTGATCGACATGACTCCACCAGCCCAGTACTGTTGGCAATCCGGTATTACCCGAGATATTGCCATACTGATACAAATAGTCAGCTCCGGTAGCTTCCAGAATAACCGGAGTACCTTTTATATTATTCTGCAACCAGTGTATTGCCCGGTATTCGTTTACCGGCCGATAGTCAAGTTTCATGTATGCCCAACCATCCAGTGTGAGTGGCATGTCTGCAGTTGGCGTTCGACCAGCAAGTCGCCATCCCTGTTGGAAATCGCGGTTGTGATGCCTTGCATGAACTCCCTTGAAAGTGAATATTAGTGTGCCGGCCAGCAGAAAAATAAACACCAGATTCCATACCCAGGCGCTTGTCCGAACCAGATTTTTAGTCAGATTGTGTTTATAGAAGCGAACACGTATTCGTGACCTTACCGCCAGTAAATATGCGGAAGCAATCGCGAACATAAACCATGCCTGAATATAGAACTTGAAAACCGTGTTAAACCGGCGATGTTCACCTCCCTGATAAAAATCACGAACAAATACCAATTCGCATCCGGCAGTAATACCCACGGCACACAACGCCAAAAGCAGTGGAAATGCTTCATTCAGTGATGGATACCCCTCAATCAGTATGGAAAGTATCAGTAAAATCAGGAATATACTTATCAGTAATACAGAATAATCAACTCCTCGTTCCGGGACATTCAGAAATCCGTACCAGACAACTATCAGAACCGTGATGACACCGATCAGCAGACACAATGCCTGCATGGGTGATCGGCCCCGGTCTTTCTGTACATCCCACCACCAGCGAATGAACTGAGTGATAAAAATGAACAGGAAAAAGCCGAACATTGTCAGGAAACCATCCAGATTGGTTGTCTGCCTGTATTTCCACAATGTTCCCAAGCCCATTTCATGCCTGTAGAAATGATTCAGATACGGCAGATGCAACGTCATTCCGCCGATAATTACCAAAGCTACCGGCCACAGCAATCGCCACAGGAAAAAGCCGGAATCACACAACTCAGGTATTAACCACCTGACAAATCGTGTACACCCGTCACGAATCCTGGCCACTAAACTGATGTTTATCTTGTCAGTATCTTTTTCAGACTCATTTGGTTTGAGTGTACTATCATCAGGCGTATCTTGTGTTTCAATATCATCTGCCCTATCCAATACATCATCATCGGACAATATCGTATTCGAATCGTCTGAAACACCGATTTCAGTTTCTGATTGTTCATTCAACTGTTCCATTGAATCGGAGTCGGAGTCAGTCTTTTGAACATCCGTTGTTGCAGTTGCTTTCCTGTCCAATTCAGTGTCGGTGTTTACTGCTCCTTCAATGTCTGAGTCGGATTCATCAGCCTTGTCGGTTTCTACCCGGGTTTCAAATTCCATGTCCGTTTCATTGGTTTCCGGCGCTTCCGGTATATCCGTTTTTTTCGAAACCTCTTCCGAAACCACATCATCCTGCTCTGTATCGCCATTCCTGTCAGCCAGTGGTTCAGCATCAGCTTGCATCTTTGATTCTGCATCAGAAACATCATTGACCTCATGTGGAATTGACCTACGCGTGTCATCACTGGTGCCGGATTCGTCTGCTGATTCTACGGCTTCGTTTTGGTCTGAATTTGGCTTCACACTGCTTTTGTCCGGGTGTGTTCCATTGTCAGCCACCTCTTCGTCTGCACTCTCAGAAGGTTGAGTTTCAATACTGTCTGGTGTGCGGTCATCGGGAATACGTTCAGCCGTTTCCATACGGTATTTGGGCTGTCTTCCGGCAAAGATCATAACCCAGACAGACACCAGCAGAAGTATAATGGCCTGAGTTGGCAGGTCCCACGAGTTGGTTGAAATCATCGCGCCATATGAGATAAACAAAATTCCCATCGTTGCCGTTTGCTGAGTACGGGTTTCTCCAAATAGCCGAAGACCGCCTTTGCAGTTGCGAAGCAAAACAAGCTGCAGCGCCAGAAAAAACGCCGTCAACATGGTTGCCACGGTATGCGCGTGCAAATCCATGAAATTATAACTCCAGAAAGGAAACTCATGAACGGTTGGTCGAATCAATTCGTGCGCTGATCTGAAAAATCGAAAGTGCGGATCTTGCCGACCAAGATTAAAAACCCAGCCGATTGTTGTCTGAAATCCGGTCGCTAACCGATACATATCGGTTCCTCTGGCATTACGTACCCATATATTGGCCATTTGAGTCAAGCCGTCCAGATTACCTATAAAAATAGAAAACAGGACACCGATCAGAGCGACCCAGACACGCCGGGTCAGCGCCAGTAGAATAGCCGCAATACTTAGCGCTACCAGCGCTGGTATTGTTATAAAAAACAGATTATAGCCATAGTGAGGTTCAACCCCGGTCAATTTTGTCATATATCCGGCCAGATACTGGCCATAATAGTAGTAGTTTATACCCTGTCCCTGAATCCACGGGTCTTCGGGTGGAAAGGTCTCTGCCCGCACCACAGCGTTCAGGAACCCGAAATCCATTGAGCTTTCACTCCAATAAATGTTCGGATTATAGCTTTTCAGTAGACCGAAGATACAAAACACAACTAAAAACAGAATTTCATATCCAGCAATACTCCACCATCGCTGTTTAAAATGTGTGTGAATTGCTTTCTTGTGATAGCGATATAGCGTATGACTGATCCATGCGACCACAATAATCACAGCTATAATCAATGTCCGTGAAAACGGAAACCATTCAATACTGGGCAACAGCCACGCCAGATATGCTGTTACCAGCAGACCGATGATTTTGGTAAACGGGTATCCCTTGTGATCGAATTTGCTGAAGATAACAAAGGCAAACGGAATGCTGATCAGTCCGAATATATAAAGCGCGATTAACCACCGAATAACTGGGTAGTTGACATGAGGGCCAATTTCGGTTGGCGGCCGCCGCGTCATAAGCTCCCTGTAAGTCATATCAGCAACTTCGGGCGGGGGAGCGATCAGCAGCGCTTGAATCTGATCGGCAGTCAAACAGCTTTCTTTAACAAAAATATCGACACGCGGATGTTCATATACACGAAAACTTTCATCAGCCAGATCATCTCTAAAACGCAATCTGCCAAGTGATGGTGGATTATCAAATGTCTTTACATGCTGATAACCCAATCTTTCGTGAAACAACAATTTGTAAAAGTTGGTTGAGATCGGATATCGATTGGGCACTCTTGTAACAGAACCGTAATGTTTTCGTGATGACAGAATGACCACATCACCCCACTCCAGAATCTCAGCCATGGCTGCTGCGCGGCGATGATCATCGGGTTCTCTGTAGATACCCAACTGCCGTGATGTATATCTTCCGGCATTGCCCCTGTCGGTAGTAACCGGCATGGAATCATCCCAACTGCTTTCGAGCACGATGTTTTTTCCAGCCGGGATATTTTCATACACCCAATCGGAAGCCTGCAGACGTGTATGGGGGGATGTATAAATGGTCTGAAAAGCCAGAGCCCAGCCGATTGTGCCCAGCAGGACGGCTGCGGTAACGGTCCGTGCGACCGGACGCGCTGTCCAGGATTTCATTCCATGAAGCCAGCGAGCGGCAAATATGACAAAAAACGGAATGGTTACCAATGTATAACGCAAAAACTTGGCATGAAATGTTCCGTTCAGATACAGCAGAGGAATCACAAACGACAGGATAACAATATTGCCGATATCCTCGGGTTTTTTCCAGATTCGTCTGATGGCGGCAATGAGTCCAATATATGCGGCCAGACCCAGCGGGAGCCCAAGTGACCACAAAATCATGTTTTTTATCATATAAACCATCGGCATTGTGCCTTCAAACTGAATGGTATAAGGCAGATCAGCGACACCGGTGACCATATTTCTTTGTGCCTGGATATCCCTGAAAAATGTTTCTGAATCCAGAATCCAGAATGGCATAACAATTGTCATGGCAACAATTGCGACGATACCACCTGCTATCCAGTGAAACCAGTCAGCCTTGTCACGGCGACGGCCAAGTGTCATAGACAGAACATGTGCCAGAATATATGACAATGCAATGGGGGCGGTGCTGAATTTGGTTGCCATTGCCAGACCGATAAAAATACCGGCCAGATAGTAATCCCGCCGTCTTTCACCCATAGCCGTCCGGACAAGAAAAAACATTGCCAGAGCCACCAGAGTTGTTTGTGGGCCGTCAACAACAAGAAAATGTGCCTGTTGAATTGACAGGACTGTAAAGGTAAACAATGCAGCAGCCAGATATCCGATTTTAGCATTGTACAGATATTTGCCGATTTTGAATATGACCAGAATGGTTAGGGCCGAAAATATCGCTGATATTATTCGCCCGGTAAGAACCCGGCCGCCTGGAGTTTTAACGCGTGGGAACCATTCATTGATTTTCTGACGGGTTTCCGGTGACATGTTTTGCCGATTCTGTGCAAATGATCTGACGTTGGAATTTATCCAGTCACTTATTTCAACCGTTATCACCAGTGTGTACATCGGCAGTGGGCCGTAGGCAAAAAATTTGGTGTTCATGCCGTCCAGCATGGTGTTAAGTTCAGTCCATTGGCCCCGCACCAGCAATGGTACTGATTTGGATGGATTCAAAACATCCAGATTGACTTTGGGAGCCTGAAAATCAACGATCTGCCGTTCATCAGGATGAAAATGATGCGGCATGCCCCAGTCATACCCGTGCAGACGCAATCCCAGACCTATCAAAAACAGGAAAAACAGGAGCCAGTTACGCCGTTTTTTAACGGTCAATTCAGCCCATTGATCTTTTGAACCCATGATATCTCCTTCAAAAACTAATTCTCCGGAACATACCGGAACAGATACACCGTTCTGTTATCACTATCCCTTGTTTCCATCACCTTTTCCAGAAACGCGAAGTTATCCGGTGATGAGTTCGAATACTGCTCACGTTCCAGTCGTCCGTAAAACACATAATCTATACGGTATTTATCCAGTATGCTCCTGATTTGATTCGGATCAGTTGATGTATAGGCCTGCCTGACATGTCCGCTGCGTTCATTAACCATTTTCCATGACCCGTCACGCCATATATTCTGATGATTTCCCCACCCCAGAATGGTAGCCATACCGGTGCCGGCAGAGATTCGTCCATAATGCGAAAACGCCGGACCGGTCGCTTCCAGCACGCGTTGTTCCGGATCAGCATTATTTCTAAGCCACATTATTGCTTCATAATCACCTTTGTGTTGCCATGTCATATAAAACATACCATCCAGAGTAGGTTTGGCATGTCGGGATGGATTGGTGAAGGAGCGGAAATGGTTTGTTTTTACTGCAGACCCGATAAAAGGGAACATCAAAGTGCAGACAAGCAGAATACGAAATCCGGGTTCCCATGCATAGTATAACACCGGTCTGGCGTGTTTTCTGAACCAGTACACCGCATATGCTGATGCAATACCGCAAAATATCCATGCCTGGTAATAAAACTTGAAAATAGTATTTTGTCGTTCGAGAGTTCGGCCGTATGCATCCTTGATATAGAAAAACTCGCACCCCAGCAATATCAGCAAAACCATGACACACATCGCCAGAGCAAAAAACTTTTCCTTTATTTCAGGATCATTTTTCTGCAACGGAACCGCCAGTACGAACGCAAGAAAATACAGGCAAAAGGGTATCATAAAGCGATTAAACGCCAGCATCAGTATAAAAAACATAGCGACCAGAGCTATTGAGACCAACGGTTTCAGGCGACTATTCAGTTTGCTGAACCGTGGCCATAAAAGCGCAACAGCGAATGGAAACATACAGTAAAAGAAAAAACCATATATCGTCAGAAAATCGCCTGCAATTGTATATTGAACCGGATTGACCACTCTGAGTCCCTGAGTTCCAGCCGGATGAAAATTTGCATGAAATGGCAAATACACAACCAAAGACAGGATAATTACACCAGCAATACCCAACCATGATTGGAACAATTCGCTCCAACCCTGGTTTTTCCAGCCGTGTCTGATGGAGCGACTGATTCTGCTAAAAAATTCGGAAATCGGCGACAGAACAACACCGGCCACGGATATGGCCTCTTTGTTTGTTGCCTTTAATAGATGTCCGGTGACCAGAAACTGTCGTCCCAGAAGGAGTCCGGCAACCATCAGCGCATAATAGGTGGGGGTATCCCATGTATTGGCGGCGGGGATAGCGCCAAGAGCAATTGCAGCAACGGCCAGACGGAACCATTTGTCGTTTCCGTATCCGACACTATCCAGGCCGGGGCCGGATGAACGGAAGAATTCCAGAATAATCGCCAGCACAATCAATGATATCGGCACCACATTCATGTGTGCGTGCAAATCACCGAGTATATAGCTCCAGAATGGGAATTCGTTGATTGTGATATCAATACCCTCACGCACAATAACGCGTGAGCTCATCCACCAGTTAAACCAGGTAAACGGATAAATTTGTCGTTCTCCACTTAAAAATTTACCCAGATGTGAAAAAAACTGGATCGCACAATCCAGATTGCCAATAAACGCAACAAAAAGACCTCCAAGAACACCAAACCATAGCTTTTTAATCAGTGCATACGCGACACCTGCGGCATTCAGCAGAGTAAAAGCAAAGATTACGGCAACGCCCAGATTGTATCCATATTCCGGGGCTGTTCGGGCCACTTTCGTCAGCATTCCGACCAGATAATGGCCGTAATAGAAGTAATTGATTGTGCCGTCGGCAAACCAGGGATCTCGTGGCGGAAAATAATCACTGGTAACAATACCGGTCAGGAATGCATAATCCGGCATCTTTTCTGTTTGAGCGATATCGGGATTACCCATTCGGACGATAGCGAAAGCAATAAATGCGACCAGAAACAGAGTTTCAGTGGTAAAAACGATGTTTTTTCGATCTTTTAAAAACTGTAGAAATGCTATTAGCGGTTGTTTTTTAAGGAACCATGACAACGCGGCAATAATAACGATGGCGGTAATGACGGACAGGACTGAGAATTTCATTATTCTTAATGAAACAAGAATCCAGTTGACAAAGCCTGTAAGAACAAGTCCCAGACCTTTTGCAAGGATATATCCGTTATCGGGGAAACTGCGAAAAAAACGGTGCGACAGCGGCCATGAGACCAGGCCGATTATCTGTATCCAGAACCACCAAACAAACACCAGTAAAAGACCTTCTGCCACCGGAATTGTCCTCCTTTACTTCGTGTCACGTATTGCACGACAGGTTGTTAATGCAGCCGCGGCCCGGTTGATCAGCGCACGTCAGCCGCATCAAATACCTGAACACGGTGATTCTGTGCTTCAGTTACGATCAGTCTGCCGTCAGCATAAGTGATACCGGTCGGCAATCTGAATTGACCCTCGCCGGCCCCTTCCCTGCCCCAGAAACCCTGGAATGATCCGTTCATGTCAAATACCTGAATGTTATTATTGCGTGAATCCGTGACATAAATTCTGTCGTTCTGCTCATCAATGGCAATATACGGTTCCGTATAATATTCTTCCATTCCATACACATTAAACTGCCGTAAATGATTCCCGTTGCTGTCGTACACCGAGATACGTTTATTGGCAGTGTCGGCGACATATAATCTTCCCTGGCTGTCCAGAGCCAGCCCGACCGGTTCGGTAAACTCGCGGGCGCCAGTACCTTTTCGGCCGACAGACCATACGCGGCTGCCACCCCGGGTAAATTTCATAATGTTATGAAAACCCGTGTTGGCGACATACAGGAACCCATCAGCATCCTCAACAATGTCTTTGGGAGCCCAGAGCATCGAGCTGTCTCCAAACGCCAAAACAAATTTACCTTCGGAGTCAAATTTCTGTATTCGATGATTCCATGTATCAGTCACATATACGTGATCACCCCGACCGACGAAAACCCCCGACGGCTGATTAAACTGGCCGTTATCGCTGCCGCTTGACCCCCATGCCAGAAGCTGACGACCTGCAGGATCAAATTTTTGTATTCTGTTATTCCGCTGATCAGCCACGTATATATTGCCTTGTGAATCAATTGCGACTCCTTTTGGTGAGTTAAATCTTCCCCTTTGAGAGCCGAATGTTCCGAATGTATTCAGACTGGTTCCCTGCAACACATCACGGCGCGGCGGATCGCGGCGCGGTGTCGGTTGAGGCGCCGGACCCAGATCAACACTTTTCTGAAACATTGACACATCCTCACGGGTAAACACAGCTATATGCTGAGCTCCATAGAGATTTGGATTGAATTTTTCCCGATACACCATCCAGCGCCATGCGTTGTGCCAGAATTTACCGTCCCGGGCAACATCAGCAAATTTTGGAAGGAACCAGGCTCGCAGTCCGTATTGTCTGACGATAAAACGATCACCCAGACGTTCAGCGAACCGATGACGATCCTCCCAATTGCATATTACCATCAAATGCCTGTCCGGATTGACAGTAGCTCCATAACTGATACCGGACCAATCCCGTAAATACCAGTAAAACGGCCAGGTGGCATGTCCGGTTACCACCATCGGAAGCTCCTTCTTATGCAGCGTATTCTGCCAATATGCTATCCGCTCAATTTCTTCCATGATCATCGGTATTTCATATGTCGTCTGAACATACACCATCTGTTCAACCGGATCTGCTTCATTATGAAAACTTAACTGAAATGACGTATGCGTTTCATACATGACCATCAGACCAAACAAAACAATCACAGAAGTTCTAACCCATTTGCTGAAATGCTTTTTATCGATGAAAACATCAATTAACACCCAGGCAGCATAAAGAAACAACGGAGTGATAATATGCATTACCAGCCAGGGTACTTTTTCCTGAAGGTATGAATAGACAATATAGGCAAAAGCAAACCACCAGACATAAAATGATTTCAAAAACATTTTCTGCCGCATATACGAAAACGTCATCAGAACTCCACCAACAAAAGCCGCTATTGCCATAGCCATGTGTTGATTGGTAAACAGGTTTTCTTTTGTAAATGGTAATGGGTTCCGTAAGTGCCCAAAACCATATATCATGATAGTTGAACCGATAATATACGCTCCGGTGATTGCCGGATTTCTTCGCAGAGCACGTCCGAATAAGGCCACAAGCGTAACCGCCAGAGGCAGAAATGCATAGATAAGCATCTGATGATGGTAATAGTGAAATGGTCCGGATATACGTGCAATCGTATGCTGATGGAGCCAGTATGTGTACCATTCATACATTGCGCCCCAGAACCCTTTGGGGTTTTGACCCATTGTGGTGTACATGAATATCATAATGGCAAAAAAGATCACCGTTCCAACAGCAAAGATATGGCTGTCCTTGTAAAACTCAGGTGATAATCCCAGTATTTTTTTGCGTGGTTTAAGCCGCACGGCTTCACCCAGATACACAAAACATCCGACAATAAGGAAAAATAGCACATATATGGCGATCCAGTATGTGTGTAATGCTTTATCCCAATTCGTGAAGGATCCTCTCCAGAACTGGTTAACCAATGCATAAATAACAAACGCAATTCCCCAGAAAGTTACAGTACCGAATGTTTTGGTTGTCAAAGGATAGGTTTCAAACAGTTCTGAAACTTTTTTCTTTTTCATGAACAGCCAATAGACGGCATACATTATCAGGAACAGATAAATGGTCAGGTAATGAATAAAGGCATTGCCTTTGATACAATACAGTATTGATGTTGCAGCGCAGAACGCGTAATACTGCCATTGTTTACGGTCTTTAAACCATAGAAATGGTATAAAAATCATCAACACCGCAAATAGCGTAAACAACTGATCATGAAGCAGAAACCGCTGATAATACATGGCAACGGCATTGATGGCGAAAAGCCAGCCGGTCATCAGGGCAACTCCGGACGGTAAGCGACGCCGCATTAAAAAACACATAAATGTAATAAAAAAACCGGTCAGAGCCGGAACCATTCGAATTGTATAATTGGACACGCCAAACATAAACAGTATGGGCTGGCTGATGAAGAACAGAAACGGCCCATGCTGCATCGGATCGTATTTGTATCCCTGACCGACATGAAAATTCCAGATGTATTTTCCATACAGACTTTCGTCATGATGGAACGGTTTGTCTCCCAAATGATGAAATCGGGTAAATATCACAAACAAAAACAGCCCTATCCACAGCCATGTCTGCAAAGGCAGGCCAGCATAGAGCTTTTGCGTTCCGTCGGTTTTAATGCAAACAGCTTCATTTTCCATTGTCAAAAACCCTCTTTATAATCGCAAAATTGTTACAACAGACACTAATGCATCCTGATCGACGCGTAAACGTATCATTTTAAGATTGATCATGTCAACAAGGCTTAGGGCTTAAGGCTTAGGGCTTAAGGCTTAGGGCTTAAGGCTTAGGGCTGAAGGCGCAGGGCGGAGGGCTTAAGGCTGAAGGCGGAAGGCATAAGAGGTTGAAGGTTGATGGTTGAAGTATGACATTATTGTAATGTTTCAGATGGCTTCCAGGCCTGGACAACAGACAGGTCCGGCATGGGATAATGTTTTACATTCAGCGTGAATACCGTGCCGCCCGTCTGCAACGCCGTAGCTGCCAAAAATGCATCGTTGATATCTATCCGATGGCTCTTATACCAGGTTTTGTAAAGCAAAGCTCCGGAATCAACTATTTGCTGCGTTACAGCGGCAGTCTTAAATTGCGAAAGAAACAAACGTGTCATAGTGTCTTCATCAGGTTTTGTAAAAAACATAATCTCTGCTCGCTGCATCGCGCCAATCCAGCATTCATACCGCTTGTCATTCAGCATATCACGCAAAAAAACAGTGGCTTTTTTGTTCCCGCGCAGATGCCATATGAGGATATCCGAATCAATGTAAGCTCTCATAAAGAATGCCTTTTCATGGACTTTTCAAACGCTTTTCGCGATTTTCGTATGGTGCTTTCAACCGCTTCATTCCTTGACCATATACCGTGAGTTTCCAAAAGAATATCCGTTTTTTGATGCGCGTCAACTTCTTTGACATACTGGTTGACAGCATCTTCTATCACCTTTTTCTTGGAAATTTGAAGCCGTTTTGATAATCGGTTAATTTGAAGTATGATGTTTTCGTCTATTCGCGCCGACAGAATTTTATCCATTACACCCTCCTTTCTTACGTATACTATCTTACGTAAGTTCCATCGGCATGTCAAGGTTTACACTACAAACGTTCGCGAACGTATTCGGTCTCGTTGTCCGACAGATCATCCCAATGAGGGCTTCATCGAACCCTTTGTTTTCTGACGAAAATGGTAATTTGGATGCTTTTACTCGTATAAATTAAGGTGTGAATAAACCCCACAATTTGGTTTTCCAAAGACCGGGAAAACCTCCGCTGGAACGCGTTTTTACAAGATTGATGCTCTCCGAAAAGCGTCCATTCTTCTAGCGCTCAGCAATTCGGCTGAATTTCAGAAAGGAATCCGGACAAATTTGAACCAAATTGCGCCGAATCAGGTGCAAACACCTTTTCGGAAATGGTCTGGATTATTCACGCTTCACCTGTGCAATTGCCTTGAGATCGATGTTCCATCCGGAGACATGGCTTCGCTTCATGTCTTTGCCGGATTACACATCAATCCCAGGGCTTTCCGGACAAGGGTAAAAGGGTAAAAGCGCCGAGAGTAATCAATCGGTTGATCTAACAAGACGGAAACCCAGGTAGCTGAAGCGGCCGCCGGGGAGAATGGAGGAAAGGAAGAGAAGAGGAAAGGAGGCAACATGTTGCAGTCGATTAATGTTCCATTTAACCATTAGAATCTTGCACCCTTTAATCCTCCGCTCCTCTTCTCGTCTTCTCGTCCACTCGTGGCGGGACGCCACGGTCAGGCCGCGCCCCTACCTCTTAACCTTGAACCTTGAACGCTGCGGTGCAGCCAGTGGCCGAACGGCCACCTCGCTGGAGTTTCAACGGACGCTGAAGCGGGGTGGTTCCGGCAATATCACGTAAAAACTGCTGTATTTGTTCAATATCGTCATCGGTATGAAAATCCTCCAGAACCGTCGTACGAAACTCATACCAGATACCGGAGTGAATAATCAGTTGCACTGACTGTTTTATGACCTGAATATCAACCGGAACACCAGCAACTGCACTGTATTTTTTTGTCTTCAGCGGCGCTTTGATATCCATGGATATACCGCTCAACAGGTTTCGCGTCAGCAAATCTTCCAGCACATCCGGCCGTGAACCGTTGGTATCCAGTTTGACCGGAATATTATGGTGAATAAACATTTTGATTATTTCAGGCAGATTCGCAGATACCGTTGGTTCACCGCCGGTTATGACCACACCATCCGCCCAGTCGGACAATTCGTTTATACGATTGATAACATCCGTTATCGGGATATCTTCCAGCGTTTCAGGATGCAGGACAAGGGGCATATTGTGACACCACGAACATCGGAAATTGCAGTTCGGAAGAAACACAACCGATGCGATCTTGCCCGGCCATTCAATAAATGACGTTTCTATAAATCCTTTGAAGTAATAATTCTGTCCTGTGTTATTCAAGCCAGTGACCGAAGAAACTGCGAGATTTTAATCGCGCCGGTAATTTTCTGTTCATCATTCGTGACCAGAATCGGCAACTGTTTTTCAGCGGTCTCCACCAGTTCATAGAAAGCCAGATCCGCCAGAGCATCCGCATTTGTATCGGACAATTCGTCAATCTGAACACCAAGCGTATTCAAATCAAAATGACTTTTTACGTAATCGCATTTGCCGCAATCGGTTTTGGTAAACAGAATCATCCTCACTCCTCCTTCAGAACTGAAAAAACGGTTATTGAACCGGTTGAAAATACTGTTGCGACCGGAAACGATCCCGTAATTCGCCCAGTTTGCCCTTGTTCCAACTGGCGATTTTGGTGAAATATCCTGTAATACGGGTAATCCCCTCAACTTTAGTCGAATCGCAAAATACACAGTTTTGATTCAGGCCGCGGCTGGTCTGCCCGCAATCCAGACAGGTCGTAAATTCCGGGCTGAACGCAACCTGATCATTCTGCGTCTGTTTGAAGATTTTGATAATCAGGTTCGCCAGCGAGGCCGGTGACGGTCTGGATTCACCCAGCCAAATATGCGTCAGCGCTCCGGCTTCAATAATGGGATGAAACAGGCCTTCCTTTTTGACACGTTCAATCGGATTGGACCCATGAGCCACATTAAAATAACTCGAATTGGTATAATAAATTTCACCTGACGCAAAATTGCCTTTTACCGTCTTTCGTGTCTGAACCGGAAAATCCTCACTATCCAGTTTGGCAAACCGGTATGCGGTGCTTTCAGCCGGAGTCTGTTCCAGCACAAAGTTCATATCATGCCGTTTACCCAGGCGGTCTGCCAGCAGTTTCATGTGCGCGATAACTTTCAGACCAAACCGCAATGCGTCAACCGATTCATGCATTTCACAGCCCCGGTGATACTGTACCAGTTCATTCAGGCCGACCATACCAATCAGGTAACTGACCCGATGCATGCGCAAATAGGGTTGCCCGTCGGCTTTCATCGCCAGCATTGCCAGCGGCCCGGTTTCACCCTGATCCAGCAATTGCTGAATAAACCCGCGTTTTTCAATATGAGCTTTGACCGCCAGTTCAATCTGTTCAGACAATACCTTGAACAGTTCGGTATCACTGCCTTCCGCCCGGTATGCCACTCGAGGCAGATTGATCGTCACATTCTGAAGCGCCGAATAACGCATTTTCCACGGTTCATTGGCATCATTCAGATCGTTTGCATCCAGTTTGAAAGACAAGCGGCAACATTCGGATATTTTGGCTGTATCACCGCGATCAAACACAAAATAGGTATTACCTTTTTCGGCTGCCACCCGGCAGATATGTTCCAGGAATGCTGCATGGCCATCGGTTTTAAAGAATTTTTCCGTAATATGCACCAGTGGTTTCGGGAAAAAGAACGGTCTGCCGCTGGCATCGCCTTCCAGATACACATCAAAAATCGCCCAAACAAAGCGTTGAGCCGTTTTGGCGTAATCACGATAAGTTTTGCCGGTAAACTCACCACCGGGACCAATTGCCGGAACATCCTCGAAATGTTTCGGCACCTCCCAATACAAATTGATATCTGAAAAAATCGCCTGACCGCCGCGTGCGACCGCCTGCTGTGAAAACTCAAAAATGAGCATTTGCGCAAACTGGCGCAGTTCGGCATCGGTTTTATGCTCAAGGTACGGAGCAAAAAACAGGTTGACAGCATCCCAGCCGATAGCGCCGGCAAAATTTGACTGCAGCGCTGCGGCAAACTTGACCATGTGCGCCAGCAATACTTCAGCGTGACGGGCCGGTTTGGCCATGGCCAGCGAATTGGGTAGATTCAGGCCGAATTTCTTAATATATTCCAGCGACTGCCCGGAACAATATGGCCGGTCAACAAATCCAAGATCATGCAAATGTATTTCCCCGTTCATATGCGCATCAGCAACATCCTGGCTGAACACGTTCATTAACGCATATTCTTTCTTGATTTTTTCAGCCAGTGTCAGATTGGTGGCTTCCGGACCATGCGGGACATTCGCGTTTTCCTTGTTCCGGTGCATAATGAGCTGTTCGACATCATACAAAGGCACTCCCAGACGCGTATGCATCTTGCGGGCAGTTTCAAGGCCGCGTTCCACCAGTTTCGCATCCACCAGCTCACGCACCAGCGGCGCCGTCACAACCTTGATCTCGCTACGCATGATTATCTGCTCAACCTCAAGACTGATCGCTTCAGCCGTATCCCTGTCAATAAAGGTTTCGCGAACAAGCGCATCAACAATTTTCGAGCGGTCCCATCCCTTCATCGTCTCTTCCGAAGAGCGGACAAAAAGCATCATATCCGTGGTTTCCTGCTGACCGGGAAACACCACCGTGTTATCCCCGGAGACCGATTTGCGAGTTGTCTTAAACATTTCTTCGGGTTTACTCTGATCCGACATGTATCACCTGACTTGATTTTAAGCGGCATACGCCGCTGATTTGATAAAAAAACAAGGATTTCCAAGGTGTCTCACTGAAATTTTTGCTACCAGCCGAGTCTTTGGAAAAATCCTTTATATCGACTACATTTTCAATCTTACTACTACATCTAGTATCGTCAAGCACTTTTTTTGAATATTTTTTATCTCCGGTTGCGTTATTGTCAGCACTGTTTTATTTTCAATATGTTATGAGATGGAAACGGTGGGCGGCCATAGGATTTTTACTGCTTTCAGCAGGCATATTGCTGGTGTTTTCAGTCCGCATTTCACCCGCAGAGCCGTCTGACCATTTTTCCGTGCATTCCGCTGATTATAAAGACTTTCCGGTCGATCCTGTTTTACTGGTACCCCTTTCAAACGCAGTAAATCCGTTGTTTGTGGAAATACGTTCCGATCTGGCAGATACAGCACCTGACCAGGATATTCCGCCGTGGCAGAGCCGGTTTTACGGTGTTTCATTGCGCGGCACGGCCGGAAGCGCCATGGCCGTTCTTTTTGAGCATGAGACTCGTACGGAGCATGTCGTTCGGGTCGGCGATACGGTCGGGCAGGCCGAAGTGCGTGAAATTGATCGGAATTATGTCATGCTTGATGGACCGGCGGGAGCTGAAATTCTTCGTTTGCCAGCGGATACCCGTCAACCCGCTCCGCAGCAGACTAACGCGACAATTGGTGATTCGGAGTCGCAGCCTGGAGGAGATTTACGTGTCATCGAGCGTGATAAACTGCGAAATCTTGTGACCCGGGTGGATCAGCTTGCCAGTGAAATCGCGTTTCAACCGGTTCGGGACGCCGACGGTTTACCCGCGGGTTTTCGCGTTTCCATGTTGAAACCCGGCGGATTACTTGCTCAAATGGGTTTGCGGCGGGGTGACACCTTGATGACCATCAATCATCAGCGTATTCTGACAGTGGAAGATGCGTTTCGAATCCTTGAAAGCTCCCACCACCAGAATACACTTGCCCTGTCAGTTCTTCGGAATCAGCAAACGATGGAGTTTCATTATGTCATACGTTAACCGGCACATCAGCCACTCAAACCGGGTACCGGACCGAATGTGGTTTCGGATATTGATCTTTATTTGGTGCCTGATACCTCTGGTCAGTATCTGCACCGCCAGCCCGGGCGCCTCAAATGATCATGTAACATTTGATTTTGACGGCGTTGACATTCGGTCATTTATCAAAATTGTCAGCGAACTGACCGGTGAAAACTATGTCATTGATCCGGCTGTAACCGGGACCATTACCGTTACCTCGCCGAAACCGATTCCGCGAACGGCTGTCCCTGTCGTATTTCAATCGGTTCTGGATGTGTATGGATACGCGGCTGTGGCCGATGGCGATATTGTCAAGATCATCCCGGTCACCCGCGCCCGGGAAGGTGTCGGTGTTATAACTCCGGACGACACGCCACGCCTTGATACGGTTGTGACACGGATTTTTCAGCTCAGTCGTGCTGATGTGAACGATGTCCGCAACGTGATACGACCCCTTCTGAGCCGTTCCGGTCATGTATCGGCTCATCCCGGAAGCCGGACCCTGCTGATAACGGATCAGGCCGGAAATATTCAGCGTCTGGAAAGCATTATTGACGTCATTGACGGAACAGGGCCGCGACTGGCTCAAAAAGTGATGCCACTGCAACATGCCGAGGCAGAATCGGTGGCAACCGCGGTTACATCCCTGTATGCGGCTCAACCCCCTGAATCTGGTATTCGGCCCGTTGTTATCGCCGAACGGCGCGCCAATTCACTGCTAATTCATGCCGCTCAGGACGATCTGCCGCTAGTTGTAAAACTGATAGAAGGACTGGATGTATCACGCGCTGAAGAACGGGCCTCGCTGCGCGTTTTCAGATTGCGTTTCGCCGACGCCGAATCGGTTTCAAGGCTGTTGTCCACTCAACTGGTCTCCCCCGATAGCGATGGCCGCCCGAGCCGCACACCGGCCACAGGCGATTCGATAATTGTCACCGCCGACACCTATACCAACAGCGTCGTCGTGTCTGCCGGTCCGGATCAGATTGCCGCGGTTGAACAGGTGCTGAAAGAGCTGGATATACCGCGCCGCCAGATCATGGTTGAAGCGCTTATTGTCGAAATGAGCTCCGATCTGACACGCGAGCTTGGAGTTGAATGGCGGCTGACAGATGCGATTGATGAAAACGGCTATACGGTTATCGGCGGCACGACGTTACCGGTTGGCGGTTCATCTGCGCTGCAGACAACCTCGGTCAATCCGCTGGCGTTACCGCCCGGAATGGCATTCGGTATTGTTGACGGTACTATCACCTGGGGCGGCACAACGATTGCCAATATCGGAGCGCTGGCGCGTGTCATGCAAGCCACCAGCGGCGTTAATGTGTTGTCAACACCTCATCTTCTGGCGCTTGACAATGAGGAAGCAGAAATCATTGTCGGTGAGGAACGACCGTTTTTGACCGGTTCGCAAACAACAGATGCGAATGCGGTTATTCGTACGTATGAGTTTCGGGACATCGGTTTGACGCTTCGAGTAACTCCACGCACGACGGATGACGGGCAGGTGATTCTGCGTTTGTTTCAGGAAATCAGAAGTTTTCTTGCGGAGTCCGATGTCGGCGCATTTACAACCTCCAAACGGCAGACCCGCTCAACAATCCGTGTTGCGGACGGCCAGATGGTTGCCATTGGAGGATTGCTGAAGGAAGACCAACGCAATCTTGTTTCGGAGGTGCCGTGCCTTGGAGCGATACCGCTGCTGGGACACCTGTTTAAAGCCGTCAATACACGCACGACCAAAACAAATCTGATGATTTTTATGACTCCGACGATAATTCCCGATATGGACAGACTGAGCGCTGTTTCGGAGAAATATATTTATCGAATGGAATCCGAACCGCCAATGGAATCGCCCATTGACATTCCGATAATACAATGAACGTTAAAGAGCACCCTGTTTTGCATCCGGCGCTGACAACCGCATGGTTGCTTCGCCAGTCAGTAGCGCCAGTCCGCGTCACCGATGGCGGCACGCTGGAAGTTCTGACAACGGCGACACCGCCGGAAAACCACCCGGCGCTGGATACGATCGGAGCGCTTCAGCAATGTGCGGTAGTAGCCGCAACCGGGGACCAGCAAACCATTCGCGCTATTTTGATGAATCGTGCCGCATATATGCGCGAATCGGTTTCGGAACTGATCCGGGATGATTCCTCTGAAACGAGCATGAAAACACATCATGCCGGGTCCAGTGGTGAGCTGCAGCGGCTTGAGGAATCCGGCGATTTATCTGATCAGACCCGGACAATCATTGCATCGGGTGAATTGCTGGGCAATGATCCGGATGATCCGAAAGTTATACGGCTTGTCAACGCAATCCTTGCCGAAGCGGTTCGAGTGAATGCCAGCGATATACATCTGGAGCCCGATGTTTCGGGGTTGAATATACGATACCGGATCGATGGTCTGCTGGAAGATTACGAACATGTTCCGGCGCATTTTCGCGAGCCGGTTATCAGCCGGGTTAAAGTAATGAGCAAGCTGGATATATCGATTCGTCAGAAACCTCAGGACGGCGCGTTTGAGGTAACATTCGGCGGCAGACCCATGGATGTGAGGGTGTCAACCGTGCCGACTCCGGCCGGGCAGCGGGTCGTGATGCGACTGCTGGATCGCTCGGGTCAGGCCATTACGCTTGAGACATTAGGAATGCCGGGCGACCTG
>PWNJ01000259.1 GCA_003558985.1 candidate division CSSED10-310 bacterium | reverse complement strand
GATTTTGTTGAAGGCATCGCAGGCGATCTGGATCCGGGCTGGACCATGTTCGGCGCCAACGAAGCGGAACCCGGTGTTATCACAGTAGCCGGTTTCTCGCTTCCACCGAATGAAATTCCTGCCGGCAGCGAAGGTGTCCTGGCGATTCTTGTGTTCAATATCACTTGTAACGACTGTGATGAAGGCGATACCAGCGAACTGATTCCGGATAATCTCCGCGATGATATCGCCGGCTTTGACATCATCAATGGTATGTTCACTTTCATCTGTCCGCCTGACCCGACCCCAACACCAGAACCCACAGATACTCCACTACCTCCAACCAGTACACCAACCCATACACCAACTACCATTCCACCAACATTCACTCCAACACCTACTCCAACACAACCTGAAGAACCAACACCTACCCCAACGCAACCTGAAGAACCCACACCAACACCGACTCCTCCTGAAGAATGCGACTGGTTCGGCGCTCAACTGGAACTGTCACAGGATGATCTGTATCGCGCCGGTGACGAGTTCTGGCTCAGATGCCACATCTGCGTGGAAGCAGTTATCTATAATGTGCCCACCGCTGTTCTGCTGGGTGTGTATGGCGAATTCTGGTTCTGGCCATCATGGGAAATGGAATTTGACCTGATGATGATGGATTTCGAACCTGGCCTGACGACATTCTACGGTCTGGAACCGTTCACATGGCCAACTGTTGGAGGTCACGTGACCGGTCTGGAATTTTATGCGGCTATGCTGACACCCGATATGACCAATCTGTTTGGTGATTTCGGATATGTTGTGTTCGGATATACCGATCAATAAACGTAACTGATGCAAAAAGCGGCTGGTTAGTAACCAGCCGCTTTTTTTACGTCATTCTTTTACACAGAATAACGTCGCAAATATTTCTCCAGCCGTTTCCGGTCTGCGGCAAGCTTCATAAACTGCTCATTCATTTCGAAAATATCAACTCCCTGAAAAACAAGGTCTTCAATCAGCAGTTCGGCGTCTTCCTGCCTGATAAACCCATCAACTGAAGCTCCGGTGATTTCCAACGCCAATTTTGAACGGCAGTCTGATATTTCTGAAACCCATTCGGATGAATCTTTTTCATGGCCATTAACATAAATTATCTTGGGATATCCTCCTATGCCCGCTGTCTGATTTAAGGCCTGGTGAAGTCCTTTCAATAATGCGTACAAACCCTTTTGCCTGGGTATCAGTTGTTCCCCACGCCGCTCAGCCAAACGGCATCTGTCGGCAAACCGGGCATAGTTCAAATCACATGTGTCTCGTCCGGATCCCTGAGCGATAAATATCTCATGCACCTCTTCACAAACAGGCCAGCGTTCCGTCATGTAATACATTCTGAAACCATCTTTCCGGTTATAACCCGCCAGAACCTGGGAATTCCCGAATATGCCTTTTACCTCATCCGGATTTTTTGCAAATGTCATATAGTCCAACGCCGCCTTGATCTGATCCTGATTACTGATTGCCTCTTTTTGATTGTCTTTGGTCAACGAATAACCGCGAATTAAATCCGTGGCCTTAAAACCGAATTTGCCAACAAGAAAATCATCAATATGCATTTGTTTGATACGAATAATAGTGTCAAACGCGGTCTTGACAACTTCATTCAATCCCAACGGATTGTCACGACAAACCTTGTTTTGATCCACCATTTTCCGATACAGCCCGGTAACAGCGCGTTCAATTTCCATAATCCACTCATCACCAATAGAACTGGTTCCAGTCTGTCCCATAAACATGACCGTATCAGCGATAATTTTTGCATTGGTCACTCGTCGTATTTTCTCTGGAGTATAGAATATCATCCATTCCGGATTCCAGTAACGCGCTTCATCACACAGCATTAATCCGGAATGAAAATCCAGTCGTAACGCATTAATTGATGTCATGATTGAGCTCCTTTTCCGGTACTCCTGGATGTCTTGATGTCAGCAAACATTTCCACCACCTCATTCTGCTTGTATCCACGTAAAATAAACATCAGTGCGTCGCTGTTTTCAGATAATTGAAACAGTTTCTTTTCAGTTGCCTGTAATGATTTATTCTGAAATACCATTTCATCAATAAGGTGTACTGCCTGTTCTTTCCTCAAATACCCGCTGCGAACAGCTCTGACAATTTCAGTGGCCAGTCTGGCATTATCATCAAATATTTGTCTGTATCGATCCGTCGCTTTGGAAGCAGCCCGGTTCACGATAACAATGTTGTAGTTACCTCCAACTTCCTTGAAATGTTCTCCAGCTAAAAAAGCGGAATCAATAAGCGCATACAGTCCTTCCGCCGGCTCATACCCGTTCTGTCTCATCTTGAGTGTCTTTGCCTTGAAATCCTGGCCAAACACCAGTCCTGACGCATACTTCCCTGTTCCAATCGCCTCAAAACCTTCATGAACATATCCCATAATCGAGTTTTCTCCGGACAGATAATATCCTGTCATTCCATCTGTATCGTATCCGAAAACAGCCGCTTTGGCATCCATAGCCGCCTTCAGCAAAGTGTCCTGAGTTTCGCGAGAAGCCAATTTTCGGGCATTGTCCATAACCAGTGTTGACTCAATCGGATACGTTTCATCATCAACCCTGAATCGGCAGGCATTTAAATCCTGTGTTTGGAAACCATAATAAAACTTCAGTTTTTGATCAATGCGACGACGAATGGCTATCTGTAAACAGTCAAAAGCAATCCGCGCTACATCCTTAACACGCTGAATAGACGAAACCCCCTTCTCGTCAATTGTATCCTGGATAATCCGACGGGTATTTTCAATCACATCCCGATGCACTGCCGGATATCCTACACCACCGTAAACAACCTGAATCCCAAGTGTTTCAGACTGCTCCGGTGACAATAAACGGTGCAGATTGTCGCCATGCATGCGCTTACGAAAAAACACATTCCAGTACTCTTCATCAGAAATTATCGCTCCAGCGTCATTATTGAATTTCAGAAAATTAACCAATGACATCGTCTTCTCCTTCTTCTATCTCAGCAAACAGGTTCTTCCATTCTGTAACCATATCAAAAAACTCATCCCGAAAATCATCCGGAACGGGCTCAGCCGGTTCGGACTCTACAGTATCAGGATTAATGTATGTGCCTCTGTACCGTACTCGAAAATCCAGATGAGGCCCGGTTGCAAGGCCTGTGGAACCAACATAACCGATAACCTGCCCCTGTCGCACCTGGACACCCTTGCGTATTCCTTCGCCAAATCTGTCCAGGTGACCGTAACAAGTCACATAGGCATCTCCATGCTGAATCTCGACATAATTGCCGAAACCGCCTCGCCAACCTCTGAAAATCACAACACCGTCCCCCAGAGCGCTAACCGGAGTGCCTCGAGGGGCGGCATAGTCTATACCCAAATGAGGCCGATATTCTTTCAGTATTGGATGAAAACGTCGATGAGTAAACCCGGAACTGATCCGTCTGTATTCCAGAGGAGTTTTTAGAAAGGTTCGTCGCATAGAGTTTCCTTCTTCATCATAATACTCCACCGACCCATCCGGAAGTGCGAATCCGAATGCATAAAAATCATTACCTCTGTTGGTAAATCGTGCCGCTGTGATTTTGCCCGGTACATCACCGACATCCTTCATGACCCGGGTGCTGTAGAACAAATCAAAACTGTCACCCTGTCGTAAACCCGAAGTGAAATCAACCTGCCACCCGAATAGTTCCGCCATGTCCAGAATCGTTTCCGGCGGCACGCCCTGACGCGTTGCAGCATTCCACAATGAACCCTGAATAATTCCTGTACCACGGTTAATCCGGTCAAACAAATGCAGATCATACGGATAAACCACCCATTGATGATCATCATTTCGCTCTATCCTGACCGCTTCGTCCGCTCTGTTAATAATTCGTATTTCCGTCAGTTCGTCTGTTTTCGCATCTTTGTATACCGTAACTTCAGCGCCCAGTCTGAGTCTTCGTATCGACAATACATCATCCAGAACCGTGGCAATGGCATGCACATCGGATGCAGATACTCCATTACGTCCCAGAATTGACCCAAGCGTATCACCTCTTCTGAAAGCATCCCCAATCACACGGCTGTTACCGGGTTCCGGTATGCCGGGCCTTAATGGCTGGATATTCTCTCGAATCATGACCATCGTCAACTCTTCAGCTTGTCCGGTTGGAGTAAAGCTTTGGCTTCGTATAATCACAATCAATAGTACAAAAATAATGATTGCAACCCATTTCTTCATACATTATCTCCCCTGACAGATTTGGTTACAAAAAACATAGTTAATGAAATCATATAGCTTAAAGCGCCTGTTCACAAAGCTTACTGATAACCACTCTTTATTAAAAAGCCGTAAAAACAAACAACCTCTTTGCTTTTTTGCAAAGAGGTTTATAAATCATTGATATGCACATGCCGAATCAGTCACGTCGTTTTTTGTGTGTTGACCGCGAAAACCGACGGTTATCATCCCGTCTGGGAGGTCTATTCCGGTTACGATCCGTGTTGGGTTTTTCTTCAGGTTCCTTTTTCGCTTCAACTTTGCCTTCTCGCATCAACTCTTCACGAGTCAGTTTTACTTTGCCCATCGAATCTATCTCGGCAACCCGCACCAGCACCTTGTCACCCAGTTTCATTTCATCGGTTACATTCTCAACCCGGTAACTGGCCATTCGGGATACATGCAGCAATCCATCCGTTCCTGGCAATATCTCAATAAATGCTCCATAGGGTTCAACACGACGCACAACTCCCCAGTAATCCTTTCCGATTTCGGCTTCCTCAGTAATCGATTTGATTCGTTCCACAGCATTTTGAAGACTGTCCAGATTGGAACTGAAAATCTTGATCACACCATCATCCTCTATTTCAATTGATGCTCCGGTTTCCGCTGTTAAACTGCGAATCATTTTGCCGCCGGGACCGATGACCACAGAAATTTTTTCCGGATTGATTTTCATAAGGTGTATGCGGGGTGCATGCGGTTTCAAGTCAGGATTGGGTTTTGAAATCACTTCCAGCATCTTGTCCAGAATATGCAGTCTGCCTTTACGAGCCTGTTCAAGGGCCTCTTTCAGAATCTCAAAATGAAATCCTGTCAGCTTGATGTCCATTTGAATGGCGGTTATTCCATCCGTGGTACCGGCAACTTTGAAATCCATATCACCCAGATGATCTTCAAGTCCGGAAATATCAGATAATATCGCGTATTGATCATCCTCTGTAATCAACCCCATGGCAATACCAGCCACCGGATTTTTTATCGGAACTCCGCCATCCATCAGACACAACGTTGCCCCGCAAACGGATGCCATTGAAGACGAGCCGTTGGATTCCATTACATCGGAAACGATGCGAATTGTGTAGGGAAACTTGTCTTCATCCGGCAGCACTGGTACGATTGATCGTTCCGCCAGATTCCCATGCCCGATTTCTCGCCGGCCGGGACCACGCAAAAAACCGGCTTCTCCAACACAAAATGGCGGGAAATTATAATGAAGCATAAATGATTTGAATGATTCACCTTCCAGATCATCAATTTTCTGCTCATCCAATGTCGTTCCCAAAGTCAATGTTGCCAAAGCCTGTGTCTGCCCTCGTGTAAAAAGCGCCGACCCGTGAGTTGCCGGTAAAAGATCGACCTCAGATGATATTTCCCGCACCTGATCCGTTTGACGGCCATCATTGCGCCGTCTTTCATTAAGGATCAGATTGCGCGCAACCCGCTTCTCGGTTTCTTTGAAACATGCGCTGAAAAGCGCTTGCTGCGCTTGATCCTCTAAATCAAACTGGCCTGACAACTCCTCCTTCAAACTGGAAAGATTCTCAGAAACAAGCATTTTGTCACTGTTTTGAAGCGCCGCCTGAATCCGCGGTTCCTGTTGAACAAAAAATGCTTCATGATCGACCGGCTCTCCATTCCGAAACAACTTTACTTCTTCCGTTTCTTCCGGCATTCGTTTTGTTTTACCCACCTTTTCAAGCAAATCACGCTGACATGCATTCAGAACCTGAGCCTGATCAAAAGCAAACTGTAACGCTTCTATAATTGCATCTTCTGACAATTCATTCGCGCTGCCTTCAACCATTACAATCGCAGTTTCCGAACTGACAACTGTCAGGTTCAAATCACTGGATTCAAGCTCATTACAGGTAGGATACGCAATCAGTTTGCCGTCAACTCTGCCAACCCGTATTGGTGAAACAGGTCCCAGAAATGGTATGTCCGAAACCATCAGCGCTGATGATGATCCCAAAACCGCCAGAACATCCGGTTCATGAATCTGATCGTGAGATAACACAAAGTTCACTACATGCGTTGAACATCTGTACCAGTCCTCAAATAACGGTCGAATCGGACGATCAATCAATCGCGCCGTTAATGTCTCCTTATCAGAAGGACGGCCCTCACGTTTGAAATAACCACCCGGAATCTTTCCCGCAGCAAACGCTTTTTCACGGTAATCGACATTTAACGGAAAAAAATCAATGTCAACGCGATTCTTTTTTTCAGCAGTTGCCGTGCTCAATACTATTGATCCACCACAACGGACGACTACCGCGCCGTCAGCCTGCTTTGCTACCTTACCTGTTTCAATGGATACAACCTTCCCATCGCCCAATACTGCCTCGGCTGAATAAACCATAATTTATACTTTCCCTTTCCGAATCTGGTTACTTTCTTATCCCAAGTTCCTTAATTATATTCTGATACTTTGTAACATCATTACGCTTGACATAATCCAGCAAGCGACGACGCCTTCCAACCAGTTTTAACAATCCAAGCCTTGAATGCTGATCCTGCTTGTGTTGCCTAAGGTGATCAGTAAGATAAGTAATTCGGTCTGTCAATAATGCGATTTGAACCGTGCTTGATCCCGAATCGTTCTTGTGATCACCAAACTTTGCAATGATTTCCTGTTTCTTTTTTGAATCCTGAGCCATTAAAAAATCTCCTGTAAAACAATTGTTTCTTTGTTCGCTCGATCAACCCCGCACAACTTACATTTGAGTTCGGCAGCGTACGATCGACGTTAGCATGTATCATATATCAATTAATCGCATAATTTTCAAAACTGATTTGCTGTTTTTGTCGCGTCCACAATATCTGGCCAGCCCCAAAAACCGTCCGGATTCACCAAAAACATTCAGTATCGGGTTCCGATCATCAAAAACACCGTCATCAATATAATGTTCATCTGAAAGAAAAGAGCCGTTTCGAAACCGTTGCTCCCCTTCGGCAGAAATTCTGACAGTCGGCAAATGAGACGTTATCAGACTGGCTGGAAGCAGAAAGTCCTGCTTTTCAACATCCGTCTTTTTTAGTGATTTCAACGACACCGCATCATCGACATGCCAATGACCAATTTGCATTCGTCTTAACTCTGTCAGCATTCCTGCCAACCCCAGTTTTCCAGCAATATCAACACTAAGAGTCCTGATATAAGTTCCCTTTGAACACTTGACAGAAAAACTAACTTCAGGACGGTTATATTCAAGAACAGTCAATGAATAAATATGCACTTTTCGCGGTTTTCGAGCGACTTCAATTTGCTGTCTGGCAAGCGTATACAGTCGTTTTCCATTGTGTTTTACTGATGAAAACATAGGAGGAATCTGACTGATATCACCACAAAACGTATCACAGACAGCTTGTATATGATTCATTGTTATTGACGGATTTACCGGCGTTTCTTTGATCACTTGTCCAGTAATATCCTGAGTATCAGTAGACGTGCCCAAACGCAATACAGCAACATATGTTTTGTGGCTGTTCTGAAGATATTCAATCAGTTTGGTCGCTCTTCCAACACAAATTGGAAGTAAACCCGACGCGAACGGATCAAGTGTGCCGGCATGCCCGGCCTTAACTTTGGAAAAGACTCTTTGTACCGCGTCAACGCAGCGCCGGGAGGTTACATTCTCAGGTTTGTCCAGTAAAACAAAACCATGAATGTCGCTGACATGACGCGCTTTCAATAATTACTCCGTATCCAAAGTATCATCATCTTCCAAAGCCTCTAACTGATCCCAGATACGATTCCCATAGTCCAGCGATTTGTCAAATTCAAACCTCAGTTCGGGTATATAACGCAGCTCCAGAACCTGTCCCATTTCACGTCGGATATAACCCGTCGCATTTTTTAATGCCGCTTGTATTTCTGCCAGTTCCACATCAACAGGTCTGACAGTATAATACACGTAAGCAATCCGAATATCACGGGTCACTCTTGTGGCAGTTATCGTTATTAAATGCAAACGAGGGTCTGAAATTTTTTTTTCAATAATTTGAGCTATTTCTCGGGTTATCAAATCCGCAACCCGCTCACAACGATAATTTTTCATAATGATTTACTTTCCATACTATGTATCAGACAATTTCAGTGTGTATATCAGTCAGAACGATTCTGGTATCGCCTTCAACCATGCGAATAACGCCGGACATCATACCCTCAAGATAGGCACGATCATTGCTGATACATGCGAAACCAAGCTCTCCCATGCGAAATGTATTCAAACAACCCATTTCAGCAATCGATACATTAAATCGATTTTTCAGGCGATCTTTGAGTGATTTGACTACACGACGCTTGTCTTTTAATGAATCAGATGAAACTATCTGAAATTGCAGATAACAAATTCCTACCGGCATAATCACTAACTGCGTTCAACTTCTTCCATTCCATAACACTCGATGATGTCTCCAACCTGAATGTCATTGAAACCATCCAGACTGATACCGCATTCATAACCCTGAAGAACTTCCCTGACATCATCCTTGAATCGCCGCAATGCAGCTATTTTACCTTCCCAAAGAACCGTGTCGTCCCGAATCAAACGAACAGAAGCTGTACGTTGTATTTTTCCGGAAGTGACGTATGATCCGGCAATAGCGCCTGATTTGGATACCTGAAATACCTGTCTGACTTCAGCATTACCAAGAATCACTTCTCTGTATTCCGGTTCAAGCATTCCTTCCAGGGCAGCCTTGACATCATTAATCAAATCATAAATAACCCGATATGTGCGAATCTCCACCCGTTCTTTTGCGGCCAGTTTTTGAGTAGCGCCGGTAGCCTTTACATTAAAACCGATAACAACCGCTTCGGATGCAGATGCCAGATTGACATCATTATCGGTGATCGCACCGATCCCTTTGTGAATGATTTTTATCTTTACATCGCCCACATCAATCTTTGTCAATGAGTCGGTAATGGCTTCCAAAGAACCCTGAACATCGGATTTCAAAACAGTTTTTAATTCTTTAACAGCGCCGGTTTGAACTTTGGCAAACAAATCTTCAAATGAAATTTTGGTGGTTTGCGGTTTGCTTTTTTCCTGCATTTCTTCCTGTCGGTTTTCAGCGATTTCTCGAGCAGCTTTATCGTTTTCAACAACTTTAAAGACATCACCCGCAGATGGAAGTTCCGCGATACCGAGTATTTCTACCGGAATGGACGGTGTTGCGTTAGATACATTTGCCCCGCACCAGTCCAGAAGCGCTCTTATTTTTCCGGATCGATGACCGCAGACAATGGCATCCCCAACTTTCAAGGTTCCCTGACTGACAAGCACTGTGGCCACCGGACCTTTACCCTTGTCAAGTCTTGATTCTATTACCACACCTTCAGCCGGTGATTCATATATCGTTTTCAAATCCATAACCTCGGCCTGCACCAGAACAACATCCAGAAGTTCCGGTATACCCGTTCCCTTAGTGGCTGATATTTCCACTATCTGGGTCTCACCACCCCATTCTTCCGGCACAAGTTTGTGCGCCACAAGACTGGTTTTCACCTTTTCAATGTCGGCATTGGGCTTGTCAATCTTGTTTATGGCGACAATGATCGGAACACCGGCTGCGGTAGCATGGTCAATTGCCTCAACAGTTTGAGGCATAATACCATCGTCAGCAGCAACAATTAGTATCACTATATCAGTTACTCCAGCGCCCCGCGCACGTAACTGAGTGAACGCTTCGTGACCGGGCGTATCCAGAAAAACAATTTGTCCGTCTTTCAAATCAACTACTGATGCGCCAATGTGTTGCGTTATACCACCAGCTTCGCGTTCGGCCACCTGGGTTGTCCGAATAGCATCCAGAAGTGACGTTTTGCCATGATCAACATGGCCCATAACCGTTACAACCGGAGGTCTGCGCTGCAATAATGACTCATCAATCTCCTCAACCGGCTCATCTTCTACAATAACAAGTTTATATCCCAGCTTCTCTGCCAACGCCTCAGCAGTCTCATCATCCAATGTCGCCGTTAATGGCACCATTTTCCCCATTTTTACAAGCGTTTGAAGTATCGAAGGACCTGTCTTTCCCAACGCTTCGGCAAACTCCTGAAGCGTAACCGTGCCTTCCAGAAGAATCTCGTCACCAATAATCTCTATACGCTGACGGGTGTCTGTCGTTTCCAGATTCGGCTCAGTCACGACTTCAGCAGAAGATTCCGCCCCGGTACTCTTCGTATCGTCTTCCGACACCATTTCCCTGATATACGCTATCGTGTCCTCATCCAAAACATCAGTCTGTCGCTTAACAGAAATCCCCTCAGCCTTCAGTCTGGAAAGAAGGTCTTTACCCGCTATTCCAAGTTCTTTTGCCAGTTCACTAACTTTCATAACTAATCAACCTCACAACCTGCTCCGCATTATATCCGGCAATTTCAGCAACGCAAACTATTCAGACAAATTCTGCTTTTGATCATCATCAACCATTTCGTCTGAATCATCTGCAATATCCTCGCCAATGTCTTCCTCATCGACATCTTCATAGTTATCTTCATAGTCATCCTCTTCATAATCTTCCTCAGATTTCGCTCTCTCAAGCGCCTGATCTATGATGGACTCCGCCGTCTGTTCACCAATATCCGGAAGTTGCGCAATCCAATCAATATCTCCTTCAGCCAATGCTGAAAAATTCAGATACTGCTCTGTTAAAAGATGAGCAATCGATTCGGAAACTCCATCCAGTGATTTGAATTTTTCGACTGCTTCCTCTTTTCGGAGCTTCAGCAATTCCCTGGAGCGTTCCATGTCGGACTCACTCTGGATTTCAAGTTTCCACCCCGTCAGTTTTGCCGCTAATCGCACATTCTGGCCCTTTTTCCCGATAGCCAGTGACAGCATATCATCGGAAACTACAACCGTTGCGGCCCTGTTTGCCGGATGAATTTCGACGCGACTGACCTGAGCGGGTGACAGTGAATGGGAAATAAAAATAACAGGGTCTTCCGTCCATGGAATAATGTCAATATTTTCACCGCGCAGTTCCCTGACCACAGCTTGAACACGAGCCCCTTTTATACCGACACAGGCTCCCACCGGATCAACATTGTAATCATGAGAAACCACGCAAATTTTTGAGCGGCCGCCGGCTTCACGGACACATGATTTGATCTCAACAATCCGATCATATATTTCTGGTACTTCGTTTTCAAACAGCTTGTTGATAAGGTCTGAAGATGAACGTGACAGCCACAACTGAGAGCCCGGTTTGTCTTTTCTGACCTCAATAAGCAACGCTTTGATTCTGTCACCACGTCTGAAATGATCACGAGGTGATTGTTCGCTTTTGGGCAAGACAGCTTCACCTTTACCAAGATCAACATACACATTGTTTCTCTCCACACGAAGCACAATTCCGTTAACCAGTTCGTTTACACGACTCTTGTAATGATCATATACAATTTCACGTTCTGCATCCCTGACACGCTGCATGATAACCTGTTTGGCGCTTTGAGCAGCAATTCGGCCCAAATCAGCAAAATCACGACGAATCTCAATCTCTTCACCAGGCTCAACATCAGCAAAAATTTCACGGGCTTTTTCCAAAGAAATTTCGGTGTCATTGTCCGTGACTTCTTCAACAACCGTCTTTAATGAATACAATTCAATTTTTCCAGACTCCCGATTCAAATGCGCTTCAAGAGTTTCATTGCTGCCCAAATGCTTCTTGGCAGCATGTACAATAGATGCCTCTATCGCTTCAATTAAAACCTCCCGGTCAATCCCCTTCTCACGACCTAACTGGTCAATTACCTGCAGCATTCCAACACTATGCTCATTCATCTTGTTTCTCCTCATTCAGAAAACTGAACGATCCTTTATTCGTGAAGATTCAGTTGTTTGATTATCCGAAAAGGCGCTTGCACTTCTCCAGCCTCATCTGTTCCAATGCATAACGGATCAGAAGAATTCTTTAATATGCCCAACCATACCTGACGGTCCTGAACCGGCTCCGTCAAACGCACCTTGACTCGCCGATTGACAAATCGCGCCAAATCATCAGGCACCCGTATGATTCGCCTGAAACCAGGCGAAGACACCTCTATCGTATAAGGTCCAGAAATAGGATCCTCCAAATCCAGCGCTCGCGAAAGCTTCCGACTGAATTCGGTGCAATCAGAAATGGATATGGGATTCTGAGGATGATCCAGAGTAATTCGTAACTCCAGCCGCTTGCTGAAACTGACCAGACGAATCTCAAGAATATCCAAATTCATCGATTCTGCTGTTGATGATGCCAGAGCAGCCACTTTCTGCTCAATCATTTCCATCAGTACATCTCCCTAAACCTGCCGAAAAAAAGAGTGGGCAAATTGCCCACTGCCAAACAGGTCCATTTCTAAATATATTAATTAACATAGTTCCTTGCAAAACACAATACCCGAAAAAATTTTCTCTTGACATTGGTTTTCATAAGTTTTATTTCCTTGAACGGATTTTAACTGACCGGATATTTTGTCAGGGAGGTGACCATGCCCATATATGAGTACAAATGTAATAAGTGCAATCACAAATTTGAAAAACTTGAATCTTTTAATGCTGAGTCCGTCAGCAAATGTCCGGTTTGCGGCACTAATGCCAGACGTCAGCTTTCACTGGGTTCGTTTATTCTAAAAGGCAGCGGGTGGTATGCAAAAGATAGTAAACCCGCTCCCGATAAAAATAAAGAAAAATGCGATGGCGTATGTGATACCTGTTGCCCTGCTAATCAGAATTCGGCCTGAAGAAGTTCAATCAGACGCCCATAACGAATACCACGCTCACTGATTGTTACTGACTCAACACCCAACATTTCGCATAAAGAGATTAAAATAAAAGCGCCGTTGACAATAATGCTTTCACGGCCTTTCTCAAGACCCGGAAGATCGGATCGTTCCGCTTCGCTCAAACACGTTAAAACTGAAGCCGTGGTCTGCAATTCCCGTAATGATATGGTTTTCCCATCAAACGACTCTGGGTCCCGCGGCCTGTATCCATAATAGATCGAGATCAAGTTTGATGCTGTGCCACCCAGGACAACACACACGTTGATGTCCGGAAATCTGAAGGTCTGTAACATTTCTTCCCAGTACTCTGACCAATGTCTGTGATAATCTGAAATATGATCCGAGAGTCCTTTCACCTTTGGTGTTTCGGTTTTTGGCATGACGCCAGCGCCAACAGGAAAACTCTGAATCCGATCAGCAACACCGTGTTCCCGTACGATGATCTCGGTCGAACCACCCCCCAAATCTATTAGAATACCATTCTTGCCAACCAGGTGTTCAGACCCCTTTAATGCCAGTTGCCCTTCGCGCTCACCGGTCAATACCTCAGGAAAAATACCAGTCAAACTGTAAAGACAGTTTAAAAAATGTTCGCTGTCCGCAACCTGTCGAATCGCCTGAGTACACAAAACAGCCCCTTGTTTCGGTAAACCACCTACAACATTACTGACAAGGTTTTTAATTACTGACAACACCAATCGAACAGCTTCGGAATCTGCAGAAAAACCCGATATGCCACTATTACGTAACAAGTTCGTGACACAGCCACTGTTATTTAATATTTTAATTTGTCCCGATTTGCCCGGTTCACCAACAATCAGCCGCACAGACGCCGAACCAATATCAAGGACAAATGCTTGTTTGGATGTGTTTTGCATAAAGTAACCTTCCAGACATCAACAGGTTTATAGCAAGATGTTGTCCAAAAAGCACCAACCTGCTGTCCATTGCCCGTATCACTCCCGGTTCCCGTTCCTTTAATGGCCGGTAGCCACAAACAAAACTATACGAACGATGATTCGCAAAGAAACCACTGAACAAGTTCAATGAATCATACAATTTTTTAAAAATACTGGACAATCGTTTTTCTGTATGCTTGACTATTTGTTTGGATTTGGTTAGAATCTGGAGATAATGATGGAACTGCAACGAACATTGGCAAAATCAATTACTTTTTCTGGAATTGGTTTGCATTCCGGTAAAACAGTCAATTGCAAGCTGAATCCGGCCCCCGCGGATACCGGTATAGTGTTTCTGCTGGATCATCCGAATGGTAATACTTCCCGCATCGAAGCCAGACATAAAAATGTTTCGGAACTGTCCTATAATACAACTTTATCGGCAGATGGCGGGACAATTATGACAGTCGAACATATTCTGGCAGCGCTTCATGGATTCGGCGTGGACAATTGTGTGATTCGATTGAACGATACGGAAATACCGGTAATGGACGGCAGCGCTGCTCCATTTGTGCTGCTTCTGACCGAAGCCGGCATCGTCCAACTCAATACTCCCAGACGTTTTGTTCGCCTGACCCGGCCCGTACGGGTGGGTGACAATCAAATGTGGATCGAAGCTGTCCCCGCACAAAATAATACGTTAAGCATTGATTATACAATTGATTTTGACCACCCCAGCATAGGCATGATGTCAACTCGCTTTACAAGTGATACACATCTTTTTGCGCACCTTGTTGCTCCTGCCAGAACATTCGGTTTCCTTCGCGAAGTTGAAATATTGCGTTCCCGGGGACTGATCAGAGGCGCTAATCTTCACAATGCTGTTGTTATGGATGATCATCGGATTATATCCGAGGGGTTGCGTTTCAAAGACGAGTTTGTTCGGCACAAAATTCTGGATTTCTGGGGGGATATCGTATTGCTGGGGCATCCGCTGATTGCCAATGTCAAAGCATACAAAGCTGGTCACCGCCTGCATGCCCAGTTCGTAGAACACCTTCTGAAAACACCGGATCTGCTCCAAACTCAGGACTCAACAATTCGTCACAGAATTCGACAATGGGGGCTTGCAGCAACCTCGTCGGTTCCCAAAACCTCCATTTCCTGAAACTGTCCTTTTAAAACACTATACCATTATTTTAATTAAAACATCTTCATTGATTCTGTCGAATCAAAAAAACACCAGCGCTTTTTAAAAAATCTGATTCTATTTTAAAACATAAGATACTATACTGAACGGTGGTGAGTAACAGGTTCAGTTGACGAACAGTTGCCTGAAGGAAGTGAATTATGCATATCCTTTTCCTTATTTTCGCATTGATGTTCAATGCTATGGCCAATATTCTTATGAAACTGGCCAGTATTAAAAGTAGCGCCACCGATAATGCCGGACTGGCCGACAGAGTCTTCAGTCTGTACCTGTCATGGCCCTTTATTACAGGATTGATCCTGTTTGGCTTGAACCTGCTTTGCTATACCGTGGCGCTGTCAAAAATGCATCTTTCCGTCGCCTATCCAATAATGGTCGGCACAGGTTTCGCCATAATCGGTATCACAAGCTATTTTCTGTTCCATGAACGCCTGTCTTTTGCACAGGTTGTCGGTACAGTCTTCATCCTGGTTGGAGTTACTCTGCTGGCATCCAATACTACCGGAGTCTGATGTGATGGACATTTCAGAAATCTCCGATTTTCTGTTGCAGTCCCGTCGTAATCAGTTGTTTCCATCCGCATCGGTGGCGGTCTATCGTAATAACAAGACTGTTTATGTTAACTCAGGCCCGGTACATCCCGAAATGAATACTGGTGATGTAAATGAAAATACCATGTTTGATATTGCTTCTATTACCAAACCGGTGGCAACAACAACTGCCATTCTGATATTGCATGATCAACACATCCTGAATATTGAAAAACCGGTCAGTGAATATTTGCATGAGTTTTCCCAATACCCTGATAAAAAAAACGTAACAATACGTCACCTTATGACTCACACATCCGGTTTGCCGGCATGGCTGCCCTTGTTTCAGTTCTGCATGTCAAGAACAGATATGATTACCTTTCTTGCCAGTCAACCATTGAAGACATCACCGGGCACAACAGTTGAATACAGTTGTATGGGCTTTGTACTGCTGGCAGAAATTGTTTCACGGCTTACACATCAGTCATTAAGTAAATTCTGCAAAAGCAGAATTTTTGATCCTCTTCAGATGACTCAAACCCTGTTCAATCCCGGTCCGGAGTTAAAAAATGGAATTGTGCCAACCGAAAAAGGCAACCGTCATGAACTGCTATTGGCCCAGAACGCCGGATACAAAATAACACGTATCAGAAACAACCTGATTCACTCAGAAGTACATGACAGCAATGCCTGGGCTGCCAATGGTGAAGGCGGCAATGCAGGTTTATTCAGCACCGCTTCTGACTTGATTCGGTTTGGGCGTTTTTTATTGGAGCTTGATAAATTTCCGCATATTTTAAGTCCGGCTTTAAAACGCCTTGCTGTGATCAACCAAACCAGCGCACTGAATGCTCAAAGAGGTTTCGGTTGGCAAATGGCATCCTCAAGCTCTGCAACGCAAGGTATTTTACCTGATTCGGCATACGGACATAACGGTTTTACCGGTACGAGTCTCTGGATTGATCCCATACACATGAAGATTTTTGTGTTTCTTACCAATCGCGTTTATTTTCAAAACAAAGGCAACGATTTTAACTCTGTCAGAGCACAACTGCACAATATTATATCCAGTTGACATTTTCAGTCCTCAGAACCCCGAATGTGAAGTACCCTGTAAACCGTCACAGCGCTGTTTTTGATAACCTCATCCAGTAGCAAGTCCACATCCAGATCACCAATCTGCTGCTCATCAGGACCATACCAGATGTAATCAATTGCATAGCGGTTTATTATCTCATGCCTCTCTAGCATAGGTGTTTCTTTATCAAAAAAATCTTTCAGCGCCTGTTCTTTTTCTCGCCTTGACGGTGTTGTACCCCAATGACCCAGCAATACCGGTTGTAACGCCAGCCAGGCCACTTTGTTCCCGGAGTTTCTGGATACCAGAACATTACCCTGCGGAAATCCCCTGAGTTTACGGGCCGCCTGTATTTCACCCTGAGTCCAGTATAGTGAGGTCGGCCAGACATCCTGACGCGTCTGATGAATCACTTTGTTAATCACATATCCATGCTGAAAAACTGAGTTGAAAGCAATCAAAGCGATCACAATCCACTTGACTTTTGTGGAACCCGACATGATTTTCTCAAGCGTCCAGGCAGCAAACAATGCCATGGGTAAATGAACCATGTGTTGAAACAAAAGACCGGACATGTTTGAAAAATGAGCAAACATCTCCGCGCCCAGCCACCAGCCGGCAATCATTATGTCGAACAGACCACCTCTGCGAACACAACCGAAGACACCTGCAATGCCAAGAGGCAATACAAGCCCATAGCGAATGGGATAATAACGAAACGGTTCAACCAGCCACGGAATATGATACTGGTTAATGATATTGGCTGTTGTTGCATCAGTTCGCATCCAGACTATGTACATCAGAATAATCCCAAACGGGATTATCAGTGGTGCATGTCTGAAAACCGGTATGTGCCACCGGAATGGTTTCTGCAAATATTTTGAGGCAAAAAATACAGGTATGACAATTGCGATATATCCGGGTATAGCGCTGTTGGGATGGATGGCCCATGATAAAAGAATAAGGGCTATGACAACTATCAAATGTGACGTTCGTTTTTTTTCCAGCCAGGAAGCCCAGAAAAATATTATCAGCAAAACACTGGTAATCCCTGCTATTTTCAATGGATTGTGAAAGGTGCAAAATGTTGAAAATCCATCCATCCAGAAGTTATTTTGTCGCGGCAGAGCAAAACTTGTCCGGTGTACAATAAACTCCAGACCTCCGGAAAACAGGATCAAAACCATGGCATAAAATACCTGACGCAAATTTGAAGCCCAACGCGATAAAAAATGGGACAACACAAAAACAAACAAAAAGGAAACTGCCCACAACGACAAAAGCCACAGTGTCTGGGCCTGCAACGGAATCAATTTGCCCACAAAACCCAATACCAGGAAATATACGGCGATCATACGAGGTGATTGCGTTTCAACAGCCGAATAATCCATATACAAAATCCGATTCTGATATCGGGTCTGATCGATGAAGGAGCCATATCTGTGAAAATCATCGGAACGTATCCAGCCCAAAAATGTCGGCGACAAATCATCGTCATTCGGTGTGTCAAGATATCCGAAAAAAACAGGAAGACTCCAAAGTAATGAAAGAATAGTTGCTGCAAGTATTTTATCCCGAAGACTCATAAAGACTTATAGTATTGATTTTCTTTTACGCTGACAACAATCTTTCATACTGGTTTTCCGTACTTTCATAAAAAAAGATTTCAGGTATAATGGGATTTGGTCTGGCCCGAACGAACCTGGCACACTTACGCAAATGCTATTTGAACGGGCGGACAGGAGTCGAAACTGAATATGGAACCGTTAATGACCATGAATTGTTTTTCTTATTGGCACAGGGATTGTTTTACCGAGTATTCACAAAGGATAGTTTTATGGCATCAAAACAGACATCAATAATCGGACCTTTTATCGTTACTGCAATTGGAACAATAACATTTGGACTGATTGTATTGTATTTCGGGGTGTATCAAAATCGCATTCATAACTATGAACTGCATATCGCTGAATTACAAAGTCAGCCGACACCGGAAATAAATTTTTCGTTTAAAATCTCCGATACAGCCATGTATGGGGATACATCAAAAACCAATGGAACATCTCCTGCGGAGCAACTATCACAACCGGCTGGCGGACAGCGTCATCAAGATAATTCTGATGCCGTAGACCAAACACGATCAGAAGCTGAAAGGCCGGCGGGCACAACCAGAACGGAACAGCCACCCCAACGACAATCCGCTCAGGCCGGACAAACAGCTTCCGGCAGACCAGCCAGACAATCACGGGGTACATCAACCTCTCGCGATGAGCCACCTGTTCATCGCGGACCAGCATTTCCGGCAACAAGACATAATCAGGATTTTGATGCTGATTATGATGAGTATGACGATTATTATGAACCTGATGAGGAACCACGGCATATACCGGATATTAATGATCCGGAACTGGACGATAATCCCCTGATTCGCGCTCTGCGTGAAGCAAGCCGGCGTCAGGCAGAAAATCCTCGCGATTTTAATCGTGATGAACCGCCGCGAAATCCATTTGAAGAAATATTAAACCCGCGGTAATACAACGGAGTTGATAAATGCTGGATAACCTTCCTGATCTTCGGATTGGAGACTTGATTCATGTTCCCGAAGTTGAGACGGTTATCGATCTTGCAGAAGTGCGGGATTTGGATCCTGATGATCCCCAGAATCGTGTTGCACTTGAAAACCTGGGTCATTCCTTTGTCATTACGGATGATATCCGAAGCATTTTAACTATTGTATTTGGATATCTGCAACGCAAACAAGGACAAGGTTTTTTCGTTATCGGCAATTATGGCGCCGGCAAAAGCCATTTGCTGGGAATTCTCGGCCTGACTGCGCGATATATATGGGCCCAAAAAGCTCTGGAATCCAAATTCGGCACATTATATTCAAATAAAGCTGAACGATATCACAAATATCTTCCGGTTCTGGTTCCGCTAACTGAGTATGCGGCAGACAAGCCGCTGGAAGAAATTATCCTGGAATCCGCAGAAAATGCAGCAGCGACAGCAGGTATTCCATTAACTCTGTCATCAACCCGGCGAACAATAGAAACGTTTAACCGATACGTCCTGAAAGAACACGAAACAGAATTTCGGGATTATATCAATAAACGTTTTGGTGACATTACATGGGAACAAATACATCGGGATGACCCTGCATCTGCTCATACGATTATTAATCAGTTCTCAGAACATTCAAAACTGAAAATACCGGTTGCGTCCAATACCGACAGAAAAAAGTTGCTGAATGAACTGATTCAAAGCATCACCGCCGGGGGCTGGGAAGGCGTATTTTTCATCATCGACGAACTATCAGAATTTCTAAAATCCAAACCTGTTGTCCAAATGCTTCATGAAGATACACGGTTTTTACAGTTTCTGGGTGAGTCTGTTAAATCACATCCGGTATGGGTAATTGCTGCCGTTCAGGAATCTTTGGATATGAATCAGAGTATTTCCACGAACGTATTCAGAAAAATCAAAGAGCGGTATCAGCATATGAAATTGAGCACCGGTCATTTACAGCAGTTTATTTCCGAAAGATTACTGCCGCGTAATGATGATCATTCAATTAAATGCATCGAACAGATTTATAATGACCTGCATAATGCATTCGCCGGTATTCCTATAAAAAAAGCTGATTTTATCGCGTTATATCCCATCCATCCTGAAACCCTGGAAATATTGAATTTGAATATTGATCTGTTCAGCAGGCATCGGGGGCTGGTCGATTTCCTGTCCACACGCATTCGCGGAAAGCCTGAAACCTTGATAACTGGCATCCTGGACCAACCCTGTCATACTCTGCTGACACCCGATGTGATTTTCGACCATTTTCAGGATCAACTGGCAGAATCTGACAAACACTTTGTATATTACCATCTGTACAAAAATCATTTTCTGCCTGTGGCACAATACCGGTTCGAAAACCAAAATGACTGCGTTACTGCGCTTAAAACAATAAAAATACTGATCCTGCTTGCTATCACTCCCCTGAACCATAAACGAACCGTTAAAGAATTGGCCAATATGATTTTATATCGGGTTTTTGAAACCGGGATAGTTACGGATGAAGCCAATTATGAATGGTTTGAGGAGCACATTCTGCGAAAGCTGTATCAAAAAGTCGGACACCTCAAGCGTATTCCCGGAAAACATGTTCTGGATGATGTGTATCAAATATCCGTTGATGGTGATCCGATATCTGGCATAGATAACAGGCTTGATCGTATCAAATCAAATCTTGCACCGAATGATAAAGCAACCTTTACACTGCTGATACAATCCATGAGTACCGGAATACTCCCGCTGGCAACATGCCTTGACAAGGTGTCCATCAGAGATTCCGTTATCTGGCAAAACACCAGACGACGGATTGCAGTTAAAGTGGCCAGCTCATCTGAACTGGAATGCGGCTTTTTACAAGAACTGAAAAAAACGCTGTCAACCGGAAAAATCGATTTCGCACTTATACCGGTTTTTCCTGAAACAAACCCGAATACCCTATTGATAATACAAAAATTTCTGACTGTTGAATCACAAATAACAGTATCAGGCGCAGGATTTATTCTTCCGAAAATTCCAGATTCAAAATCATTTAATGATGCAATGCTGGAAATCCAGGCATGTAAAATTATGATAAGTGATGTGTTAAGTGATCCAGACAATGACGATGCAACTCCGATTCTGGACAAACTGAATATACGTCTTGACAACAGTATTGCCGCAGCTTCTGAAGAACTTCAAAAAGCGTATCTTGAAGGAACTCTGATTCTGTCAACAGGTCAGTACAAAATGCCTGATCACACACAATGCGATCATTTTGACAAATGGCTGGGACTTGTTCTGAAACCGGCGCTCAATAACCGCTTTCCCGAACATATCACCGTCGCACCGGAAATCGATTGCCAAAGTAAAATCATTCAGGAATTACTGCTGGACAAGTTTATTCGGCCGGGAAACAGCATCCACCTGATCCCGGGAAAAGATGATTTAACACTGGATGCAATAGAAAAAATTGCCCGTCCACTCGGGCTCGCCACCAAAAAAGGCGGTGTTTGGCATCTTGCCGGAAATCCGACAAAATCCAAAGCAGCCAAATCTGTTATGGAACAACTGCCGGGAAAAACACAAAATGACTCCGTCTCGGCAGGCAGAGCTTTGATGAATTCTGCCAAACCACCCCTTGGAATGAGTCGCCCCGTCTTCGAACTGGCTCTGCTGACTCTTGTGCGAAAAGGATATATTACACCCTTAAAATCAGGCAAAATACTGAATCTGTACGATTTGAACCTGCCCCTCACAGGAAAAATCGATACCCTGCAGCGCGGTGAGTTAATTTCCGATCAATACCGACCCGCCTTTTTTCGGTTGTATAAACTGGTTTACAATCGTGCTTTGAACGATATTGATCTGGATATCCAGGATGTTTTATGGAAAAAAATTCAGCCCCTGTTTCAATCCTGGAAAAATACTGCTGAGCAGTTTTGTGAGTTGGTAACAACCTGGAACAATCAGTTTAGTTCATGTGCCAATAACCTGACAGACACGTACAGAATATTAAAACATGCTGAATCCCTTGTTCTGACATTGGAACAGGAGAACCTGAATACAATACAGCGCTGGCATTCGGTATTGCATCAATTTGACGCGATTGAAAACCCGGATGCGTTGTTTAGCGCTATGAAACAAATGAAAGGGTTTGTTGATAAGGGTTATGAGTCCCTGACATCCGTCCGGTCATATATTTCAAAACTTCAATCAATGATACCGGACGACCCGCAATACAGTGTTTTGAAAAGTCTGTTTGAACTGCTTTCAAACAATGTCGGATTAACTGATGATATCGTGATTGAAAACGAACTGGCAGTTGTTTTGAAGCAATTTGACACGTTCAGAGTAAAATACAAACAGCAATATCTGAAAGAACATGAAACCCAGTCGAATAAATTAAAACATTTCGATTCCGGAAAAATAACATCCTCAGTGGAATATCGGGTACTGCAGCGCATGAACGATATTCACTTTTTAAAGCATATTGCAGAATTACACGACTACAATGAATCAATCAAACAGATAAACCACCTGATATGTCATCACAATCCCGAAACAGCTCTGGATATCTTTCCGGTCTGCAGTTGCGGATTCAAGTTGGGAACAGTATTCACAACCGTATCTGCTGAAACCTGGAAAGAAAGATTTCAAAAACGAATTTTCCGGGCTTTTTCAGTTCTGCAGACTCAGGCATTTCTTCTGACTCCTGAAACAGTTGCACATGACATGAAAATTCCTGAGCAACAGGTGCAGGCATTAAACGAGATTATGTCTCTTGATACCCGGCATTCAACCCTTGTCAGTTCACTGGACACGCTTTTAACGGCTGATATGATTGGTATGATCAACCGGCTGGCTGACATTAAAACTCCGGATATGGTTGTTTCGTTTGAAGATATGTTTTGTGAATTCAACGGCTGCACAATGACAGCCAGGGATGTTCGCAAAAAATTCCGAGCTCTTTTGAAACGTTTTAACAATTGTAACGATGATGAGTGGATTCGATTTGATACCTGATGCCTGTTGGTCTGTCCGGCAGAACTATTGACGCCGTATCGAACGGATCAAAATTGTTTCAACAGGAACATCATAATACAATCCGCGTTTGTTTTCCGGATCCATAAATTTTTCGCCTGTGGGCTGATCGGCAATATCATCTATTACATCCATACCCGAAACAACCTTGCCGAAAACAGCATAACCGTAGCCGGTGGGAGTATCGTTTTTATGATCAAGAATATCATTATCTGACAGGTTAATAAAAAACTGACTGGTTGCTGAATCAATAATACCCGTGCGTGCCATGGCTATAGTCCCGCGTTTGTTTTTCAACCCGTTGACAGCCTCATTTTTTATGCTGTCATGGGTCTTTTTCAATTCGAACTCAGCCGTTAATCCTCCTCCCTGAATAATGAAGCCCGGAATAATCCTGTGAATAATCGTGCTGTCATAAAACTCTTCGTCAACATATTGCAGAAAGTTTTTGACAGTCACCGGAGATTTTGAATCAAACAATGCCAGTTTGACTGTACCTCTGGAAGTTTCCATAGTTACAACTGTGATATCTCCCATCTGTTTTTTCAATTCTTCCAGCGACTCTTCAGCATTGGCGGGATAGATAGCCGCAAATATTATGAGTATACAGATAATAATTGCTGCTTGTTTCATTGGACCTCCCAAATGACTTTTTGAAATTACATTCAGCATTCAAATCACCACGATTATAAATCAGATGCCTTGTTTTTTCCAGAAATGAATGAATAGTATTGATTCTTGTGAATTATTACCGATAGTATAGGGGGAAATACCGGATGGGCCGGTTATTGACTTTTAAGGAGGATGAATGAAAGAAGTGAAATGTAACGGTATTGAGATTCAGGGAGTATGTTATGTCAAAAGATGACCTTATTTTGACGCAGGGGCGAGTATCCAAAGTTCTTGCGGGTGGTTTTTATGAAGTCAAGACGGATTCTGGACATATTATCATGGCGCGAATCTCCGGACGAATGCGTTCCAATAATATCCGTATCGTGTTGGGAGATTACGTTACAGTCGGTGTATCCATGCATGATCCCACCAAAGGGTTGATAACATACAGGTCTAAGTAGTTATAATGAGACAACAGAATAACGACAGTAAACTCAAGTCCGTTACTGTATTTCTTGAGTTTGATCCGCGCCTTCAACCAATCACAGGTGTCACACAAACTTCAATTGAGATGACAGAAGGAACACCATTTGTCATGTTATTGCATGCTGTGCTGGACAGTTATCCGGATTTGGCCCGAAATTATGCGTATAATCTTGTGGGGTTTGAGATCAATGGAAAAACCCCGAACCCGTATGCACTTCTGGATGCTCATGATGTGGTATCGGTCAGTCTTTCCGATAACGATCGCAACAGCGGCAACGGTGATATTCTGTTATACCAGTAATGAAACTCTGTCATGCGTCAAAAAATTAAAAAAACATATGATTTGACTGGAGGTGACAATTGTTTTGCCTGCGGTCCGAAGCATCCATTTGGCCTTCATCTGGAGTTTTGCTTCGATCCTGATATCCGTGAAATATCATCAACGTTTCACTCAGATAAACTGTTTGCGGGGTTTCCCGGTATTTTACACGGAGGAATTCAGGCGACGATTCTTGACGAAATAGCATTCTGGGGTATTCAGGCATGTTACCATCAAATTGGGTTCACATATGATTTATCGGTGAAATACAGAAAAAAATGTCCAACAGATCATTTGCTTGAGGCGATTGGATGCGTTGGAGATATCAGGCGGCGCATTGTTGCAACCGATGTAGTATTGCGTTCTTCAGATACCAAAATGGTGTTTACTTCCGGAACAATCCGTTACTATCTGCCAGACCTGAAAAAATAATCCTGACTTTCAAATTTCTTTCTGGCTTTTATGTTCAAAGCCGGTTATCATCAGTTTTTGGTGAAAGCAGAATCCGGATTTGATTGCTTTGTTTCTGAATGAAGCAGACGGTATTTTGCAAATCAGGATAATGGTGGTGTATTCGTCAGATTATCTGCCGGCACCCGGATATGGAGGACGCTGTTATGAATAGTGCAAAACGCGTTGTCATGAAGTCCAAAGATATAGATCGCATCATGTCACGATTTGCGTATGAGATTCTTGAAAGGTTTCCGAACCGGGAAAATCTGGCTGTCGTGGGAATTCAGACTGGAGGCGCTCATTTGGCCCGACGACTGGTCACAAAGCTTGAAAAGCTTGAGAATCGGACGTTTGATTTTGGAATTCTGGATATCACATTGTATCGGGACGATCTGGCGCTGGAAAAGAATCAGCCAATTGTCCGTAAAACAGATATTCCGTTTCAGGTAAATGACAAAGAAATAATTCTGGTTGACGACGTATTGTATACCGGACGAACAGTTCGGGCCGCGTTGGATGCGCTGATTGATTTCGGCCGCCCGAAACGTATCGCATTGGCTGTGCTGGTTGATAGAGGACTACGTGAATTTCCAATACGTCCTGATTTTACAGGGAAAGAAATTCAAACAATTTCAGGGGAAACGATAGTCGTTAAACTGACCGAAGAAAATGAACCTGTTGATCAGGTTATGTTAATCAGGGAGGATTAGGCATTGCAGTTGAAAAGCAAAGACTTATTGGGTTTGGAAGGTGTCAGCCGTGAAGAAATCAATTTGATATTGGATACCACTGAATCATTTCATGAGGTGTCTGAACGATCTATTAAAAAAGTGCCGACACTTCGAGGCCGAACCATTATCAATTTTTTTCACGAACCAAGCACACGAACCAGAATTTCTTTTGAAATCGCAGCCAAACGATTGTCCGCCGATGGCGTTAATTTTTCGAAATCAGGTTCAAGCTTTTCCAAAGGAGAAACACTTCTGGATACAGTGAAAAACCTGGAAGCCATGCAGGCAGATGTTATCGTTATGCGTCATGGCATTCCCGGAGCGCCACATTTTATCGCCCAACATCTGGATGCTGCGGTTATCAATGCCGGGGACGGAGCACATGAACATCCCACTCAGGCCTTGCTGGATATGTTTACTATCAAACGACATCTTGGAAAATTGGATGGTATTACGGTGGTAATTGTTGGTGATATCGCCTTTAGCAGAGTCGTCCGTTCAAATATTTATGGACTCATTACAATGGGCGCCCGGGTTATTCTGGTCGGACCGCCAACATTGATACCTGTGGATATCGAAAAAATGGGGGTCGAAATCAGCTATAAACTGGATGATGTGATCGATCAGGCCGATGTTATTATGATTTTGCGAATTCAACTGGAACGACAGGGCAAAGTCTGTCTGCCTTCATTGCGTGAATATGCCAAACTGTACTCTCTGACACCGGAACGCATGAAACAGGCGCGACCAAATGCTGTTGTGATGCATCCCGGTCCAATCAACCGGGGTATCGAAATTGATCCAAAGATCGCTGATGGTGATCACTCCGTGATACTTGAACAGGTCTCAAATGGCGTCGCCGTCAGAATGGCGCTGCTGTTTCTGTTCGCAGGAAGAAAAGAACTGACTGAAAAACGGTAATTTTTTGAAAGGGTAGAACCGATGACTGATTTGATACTGAAAAACGGACGCATAATTGATCCCGTTCAAAACATGGATACACAGGCCGACATCCTGATTCGTAATGGCCGTATCGTATCTACAGGGCAGTTGCCGGACGATTTGCCCAAAGATATTCCCACGTTGGATGTCACAGGAAAATGGTGCGTTCCAGGACTGGTTGACATGCACGTCCACTTACGTGAACCCGGCCGCGAAGATAAAGAAACGATTGAAACAGGGTGCAACGCCGCCGTTGCCGGCGGATACACTTCGATTACAGCCATGCCAAACACCGATCCGGTAAACGATAATGCCGCAGTGACACGCTTTATAAAAGAAAAAGCGCTGGCATGCACCGCAAAAGTCTATCCTGTCGCTGCCATTACAAAAGGGCTGGAAGGTAAACTTCTGACCGATATGATCGAGTTAGCCGAGTCAGGCGCTGTCGCATTCTCGGATGACGGCCGCTGTCTGCAAAATGCCGATCTGTTAAGAAAAGCGCTGGACTACCTGAAAATTAATAACGGCCTGATTATTGAGCATTGCGAAGACCATGACATGGCACAAGGCGGTGTGATGCGTGAAGGATTTGTCTGCACATCCCTTGGCTTCACACCTGTCCCGGCGCCCGCAGAAGACCTGATGGTCGCCAGGGATATCAGACTTGCCGAATATACCGGAGGTAAAATTCATATCGCTCATATTTCAACAAAAGAAAGCGTCAGACTGATCAAAGAAGCCAAAGAACGAAATGTAAACGTTACTGCCAAGTGACACCCCATCATCTCTTCCTTAACGATGACGTTGTAAAATCATTTGATACAAATACCAAAATGAACCCGCCGCTGGGCAATGAAGAAGACCGGGCCGCTCTTGAAGATGCCCTGATAAACGGAATTATCGATTGTGTGGCAACAGACCATGCTCCACATACCGAAACAGAAAAACAGGTGGAATACAGCTTCGCTCCCAATGGCGTTATCGGCCTGGAAACCGCGCTGAGTCTGATGTTGACACGACTGGTGCATACAAAAAAAATGTCTCCCATGCAAATGGTGCAGGTTATGAGTTCCAACCCGGCAAATATCCTTGGAATAAACGCCGGCTCACTAAAACGGGAATCTCCCGCTGATATTACCGTTATTGATCCTGACCGGTTCTGGATGGTAGACCCACAGGCCTTTCACTCAAAATCAAGAAATACGCCGTTTGGCGGCTTAAGCCTTAGAGGGTCATGCGTTACAACAATCGTTAATGGAAAAATCGTTTATCAGTTGCAGGAATAAAATCTGCTGCAAATTATTACCAGTGTAACTCTGTAAACTTTAAGTAATTTGATTCTTATATTGTTACCTTATACCTCACATCTGATTCATCCCATCCATTCAGCCCGGAAATCCGCTATTGTTAATATGGTATATTTCTTGCTAAAACCTGATATACGTACCCGAGCGACCTGGCAAATGTCGCATAATGATCGGAGGATGTTTTGAAAATTGATAATGAATGTGGATTTACCCTGATTGAATTGCTTGCAGTGATCGGTGTTTTTCTTGTGCTGTCAACAATCTCAATTATTGCATGGAATGCATCCGGTCCATCCATTGCCCTGAACGGCTCTGCACAAGGTCTGGGGGATGCTCTGGAATTGTGTATGCTTAGAGCGCATAACCAGAAAAATGAGTTTTTTGTGCTTTTGAACTTCGCGGAGCGTATTTATCGTACTAACGACGATATAACGCTTCGGTTTCCGGATAATTCATATGTGCTGGTCAATGATGACGGCTGGGATCCGTCCGGTGTTAGCGTGACGCGTAATTACAATGTTCATACCCGTCATGACGGTACAACACCGGAATTTCGCGCTGAGTGGATTCCCGACAAACCGGATTACAGACAAAACTGGCGAAATAACAATATGATTGAATCGCGTGAATTGTTTCGCGGACCCATTAAACTGGGACGATCGGTATTTTTTCAGCAACGACGCGAGCTTCAGGATACACCTGTACGAATTGTTTTCAGTCATCGCATGCCGTATATGTATTGGCATGGTATGAATGTTCCGGTTAACCGGGCAATTAGAGATGAGGAACGTCGAGAAGACCCGGCTCATATTTATATGTCCAACCATCATTTTCGGCCGGAACTGAACACATTGGATAATCTTGCACATTTACGACTTATTCGCGTTATGAGTCAAAAAATAGAAGTTATCAGAGAGCCTGTTTAATCAGCTTCTTTTGAAAGGGTTTTGGGAATGAACATGATTGTTAAGTTAAAAAACCGCTCAAAGGGATTCTCATTAATCGAAATGCTGATCTCAATGGTTATTTTCAGCGTCGTGATGGGAATTATTTATACATTTCTGTTGCAGACCAGACGCGATTTGTCAGATGCTGAACTTGAGCTGGCGCTGACAGATAATGCTCAGTCAGCGGTGAATGCGCTGCGCAAGGATTTATATCAGATTGGTGTCGGACGTGATGCGGAACACGAGCAACCGCAGATTTTAAGAGCCGGTATGTTTGATCTGATTTTTGTCGCCGACCTGGACCGGGAAATACGCAATCCTGACAGACGTTACGGAAGTCTTGATCCAACGCTTTCCATGTCGTTCGGGCCGGGCTCACCCTTTCGCCCATTGTATTTCCTGTATGATCCGGCGATACCGGACGATATGCGATATACAGGCTGGGATCAGGATGCTGCCTACGGATATCGCAATATAGGCGCTGAAATTGTTCGATATTCGCTGGATTCCAATTCTGATGGTGTCATCAACAATCTTGATCTGGAAGACAATTTGCTGTTTGAAGGCACACGGCAACGCACTCAAAACCCAAATGATTTCTGGCTTTTCAAGGAATGGTGGGGATGCGTCAAAACAGAAACCGGCTATGCCAATCAACATTCCGGCGTCCATCCGGTCGCATTTAATGTCAGAGGTATGTTTTACAATCCACAGGGCGGTGTTACACCGGAATCCGTCGAACGATTCAAGTATCCGAATGATGAATATCCGCCGGTTTTGTTTACCTACTGGGGTCATTTCTGGAGAACTCAGGGATTACCGGATCCGGGTGACCCTGACTGGCCCGGGGAACCCCTGAAACTATGGGGCGACTGGGGCAACCTGCCAGACAGCCGGGTTCCACTTATACAACCCGCCGGACCCGGACCCGACGGCGCCAGAAACGGTGTCCTGGATCCGCATGAAATACGAAACATGTTAAACAATCCATACTGGGCCGAAGTGAACCTGAACTACATGAGTTACATTACCGGCCGCGCCGGCGAAAGCGAATTTGGCGACGAAAACGGCAATGGTATTCCAGGTGAAAATCGCCTGGACCAGTTCATTCGAAGAATTGGTGTCAATATACTGATAGAGTCCAGCGAACCGACAACAGACCGACCCAATCTGGATCGATCGGATCTGAGTAATCCGAATAATCCTGTCTATTACTATTATCAGGATTTCGAAATTTCACTTGAGATCAACCCGCGAAACCTGATGTACGAAGGATCGCCGGAATTCGATATGGATTTGATTACACCAATACCAACCGCAACTGTGACGCCAACACCGGCGGTTACATATACTCCGACTCCGGGATCCCCGACACCCTACATTCCAACCGTAACACCCACACACGATCCGGATGAACCCACACCGACGATTACACCAACACCAACAGCCCACCCCGTTTTTCATCCGGATGACGGACAGATTTTCATCGGTGGAAACACCTCGTTTTACGGACGATCCATTGACCATCATCTGCACGATACTCCACAGGTCTGCTGGAATATGGATGCTGCTGACTATGAATGGACGCATGATTCGATTGAAGCCATGACCTCCGCATATCTGTGTAATCCACACTCCTCACACAAGGACCTGGTGATTGCTACATCCGCTTCAACCGGAGCATCAAATGTATTCTATTACCAAAACCCCCCGGTAACCGGAATTGATGTCATGGAAAAACAAGCTGAAGTTTTTGTGGGACCAATTGGCGCTACTATAACCCATTTGGCGGCCGGAAACCTCGGGGAATTCGGCGGCGTGCCGTCTCATTTCGATGAAGTCGTGGTTGCGTTACGTAATTCTGATTATTCGCAATTCTATCTGCACGTCTTGGCCCTGAATAATCCCTGCGATGATTTAATGCCGACACCACCAGTCGGCGGTGAGGACCTTATACCAATGCCGCAATACAATCTGACTCACGGTTACAGAGTGCTTGATATGACCATCGCCGATTTTACCGGTAACAATAAAGGCGAACTGGCTGTGTTGCTTAAAAATCACAATAATGGTCATACAAAAGTCAAAATATTCAAAAACATGGATGACCCGGATATTAAATGGGGCAATCCTATGAATATCACCATTCAGCCGGAATATATCCCCGATATTCAGTTTAACGCATCAAAACTGGTAACCGGCGTCGTCTATTCCTACTCTCCGTCTTATCCATCAGATTTGATTGTGGTCGCGGAAAATGGTCACTTTGTGGTCTTGAAAAATCAAGACCTGGGCCAGTATTTTCATCCAATATCACCAACAGAATCTGAGACATTCCAGGCGCTTTTCAGCAGCATTGTCGATGCAGTCGTTTATGATGCAAATATCAACGATCAGGATCAGTATTATCCGGTTCTGGCAATTGCTGGCCTTACTCTAATGGGTGAACCTTACATTGCGCATTACAATATGAAAGATCCAATAGATTTTCATCCGGATTACAAGGAGGAGGCGTCCGGGGCTGTAGGGCCATCCCATTTCGGTTTTTCAAATTTTGTGTATGTTCCGGTTAGATATCAAGAGACAAATCAGGTTGCGAATTATCTGGTATCTGCTCTAAACCTTTCAACTCAAACACGTCTTGTTGTGATAAAAGATCCGGTCATTTCACAACCAGTATCACCTTGCCAAGCAGACTCGTCTCAATTGATAATACACAATGACAATGTGAATGCTATTACATCTACACGCAACGCGCTCACGGATTAATAACAGCATCAAAAGTAAAGCCGCGTCGTTTTAAACGGCGCGGCTTTTTTATTGTCTGATTGTCTGTGTTTAACCGATCTTGTAGCCGATCTTTCGCAAAAACCCGATTCTGTCGGCAATGTCTTTTTCTGTTTCGACGCCCAGCGGTTTGAATCCGTCCAGCACACCCATTACACCTCGCTGGTCGTGGTCGTTTTCAGCAATGACCACCTGGACCGGATTGGCGGTCGCGCAGAAAATCCGGCATACTTCCGGTATCATTTTGACGGTATTCAGAATATTGATGGGAAAACCATTCTTCATAAAAATGATAAAACTGTGTCCGGCGCCGATTTTGACAGCGTTATCAACGGCCAGTTGTATTAACGCATCATCATTGCCTGAACGGCGTATCAGCCGGGGGCCGCTGGCCTCGCAGAACGCCAGACCGAATTGCATGGACGGCTGAGTCTGCGCGATCGCCTCATGAATATCCTCAACGGTTTTGATAAAATGAGACATTCCGAAAATCAGATTCAGTTCGTCCGGATTGTGTATATCCACTGTGTCAAATCTCATAATTTTATCCTCCTTGCATTCAGATCTTCATGGGTGCGGATGAAAATACATTACGGACCCTCTGTTTGCATCGCCGGGTCCAACCCTGTCACCGCCGGTATTGGTAATAAACACAACATCGCCGTTGCCCATATCACCAACGTCAATGCCTCCCAGCGCATTAGCGCCCAGCCCGGTATCGAAAATAGTTTTCAGTTTGCCGTCGCGTGTCATTTCCAGAACAAGTCCATTGCCCCGGGCAGCGATAAACAGTGTGTCATGCTGGTTTGAATAGGCGATACCCACCGGATTTTGCATTTGGGCAAAACTGTAGATGACAACATGATTCGCAGTGGAGGTGTCCACGACAGAACGCGTGTTGGGATGTCCGATCGGACCGGACGGTTTCAAACGTATTCGGGCCACATTACCGTTTTCCGGGTCGGTCACAAACAGATATCCCTTGCCGGGCACAGGGTTTCCATTTTCATAGTATGGCACAAATTCAATTGCCATCGGCGTACTGGAACCGTCATACACAACGTATGGACCGTTATCCAGATCGATCGCATATACCAGCCCCTGTTCGGTATGAGTCGCAAAAGCCAGTTGGCTCATATAGGCCGGTTCATCTGGAGCCGGACCGGCCGCGGCGATTCCGCCGATACCGACCAGACCAACGCCGGCGCCCCAGTAACCGGCATACGTGCCAAATCCGTATGCTCCGGCATTTGAGTGGCCGATAGTGGCTGATTGCCTGCTGAAATCGACCGCATTGTTTCCGGTGCACGCGCCGTTGGGCGCTCGGGCAAGTGATTCAGAGACCAACGTCGTATATTGACCTGACACAAGGCGGTGTGACTCTGCCCGCCGAATCTTGTCGATATCCACGCGATCGGTTGCCAGACCGGATGGATCACGCAAAACAACCAAACTTTCACAGCCGATAGCAACCGGAAGATTGCCGATCACCAGATATGCGCCCGGTTTGAAATGCCTGACGTCAGCTCTGTCCGGTGATACGACTTCGGTACCTTGACCGGAGCCGATAACATGGGTGACCGTCTTATCCCCATTGACAATCTCAAGTCGCCATTCGGTCAGGTCAAGCGTTCGGTTTGATGCGTTGAACAATTCGATCCATTGATC
>PWNJ01000051.1 GCA_003558985.1 candidate division CSSED10-310 bacterium | reverse complement strand
CTGGCCGAGCAGATGAAGACCCTCGCCACGACGGTGCAGGAGCAGCAGGCGCGGCTCGGGCGCATCGAGAAACGCTTCGGCCTGCCGCACAGCGCGGCGGCCGGCGAGAGCGTGCAGAAGAGCGGGGAGGCGGACGGAAGCTGGCCGCTCGACCTCAACCGCCCGATGGACCGCGAGAGCGTCGACAAGGCGGTCTCGTTCCACGAGCTGTAGGACAGGCTTGAGACCGGAGGCCGGAGGCTGCAGCAGAGCGCCGGCCCGCGCGACGAACGCGACCTATTGACGGCAGGCCGCAGCCTGCGAACGGAGTGAGCCATGAGTCATTTGAGCAACCGCTCGGTCCTCGAGAAGGCCGACCTCGCGCTGGCGGATCTGACCGCCGGTGGCGGCATCCTCAAACCCGCGCAGGCGCAAAAGTTCATGCGCCTGCTCATCAAGGACTCGGTCTTGATGAAGCTCGTGACGGTGGTGCCGATGGCCTCGCCGAAGCAGCAGATCGCCAAGATCAAGTTCGGCACGCGCATCCTCCGGCCCGGGGCCGAGGGCACCGCCGTCGCCGCCGGCGACCGCGTGAAGCCGGACATCTCCCCGGTGGAGCTCGACGCCAAGCTGTTCAAGGCCGAGGTGCGGCTGTCGGACGAGGTCTTGGAGGACAGCATCGAGCGCGGCGAGCTGCGCCAGACCCTGATGGAGATGATCGCCGAAGCCATCTCGCGCGACATGGAAGAGGTCATCATCAACGGCGACACCGGCTCCGGCGACCCGTTCCTGGCGGTCTTGGACGGCGTGTTGGCCCAGGCCACCTCGAACGTCGTGGACGCGGCCGGCGCGCCGCTGTCGAAGGACCTGTTGGCCGACCTGCTGCGCACGCTGCCCTCGGAGCACCTGCGCGACAAGCGGGCGATGCGGTTCCTGACGAGCGTGGACGCCGATCTCGACTACCGCAACAGCCTGGCCGAGCGGGCGACGGCGGTGGGCGACAAGTTCCTCGAGGGCGACACGCCGGTCTTGTACTCGGGCGTGCCGGTGCAGCCGGTACCGCTGTTCCCCGAAGACCTCGGCGCGGGCGAGGACCAGACCGCGGTCCTCCTGTGCAACCCGAAGAACATCCACGTCGGCATCTGGCGCCAGATCCGCATCGAGTCGGCGCGCGACATCTCGGAAGGCGTCTTGAAGATCGTCGCCACGCTGCGCTTCGACGCGAAGTACGCGGAGGAAGACGGCTGTGCCAAGGCGATCCAGGTGGGCCTGTAGGCCGGAAAGGAAGACGAGATGGCCACCATCACGACACGCTTCGGCTCCGGCGGGGCGAACCTCGCCCCGGGCGGTGCCGCCGGCGCGCCGGACCTCGCCACGGCCCTGCGCGACATCGCCGACGACCTGGCGGATCTCAAGCCCGCCCACATCGACGGCGACGACTTTGGGGAGATCGCGCTTAGCGCCGCCGGCGACACGTACACGACGGCCGAGCGGGATCTCATCAACGCGCTCAAGGAACGGGTCAACGAGCTGTCCGAGGCGCTCAACTACGTGCGGTCGCGCGACAACGCGCTGGCGGCACAGACCTTCAAGACGCAGAAGGGCTGAGGCCCTCTGCGGTGAGGAGAAGACTCATGGGTGACGCGATGCTCGTCCGCCTCAAGCCCTTCGACCCACGTCGGGGGCAGGTGCTGCGGCGCTACACGTACCGCGGTGTGAAGTTTCACGAGGAGCGCGGCTGGTACCGGGTCGAGCCGGCCGTGGCCGCCTACTTGAAGACCGTGCGGCAGGTGGCCAGCGACCCGCACGCGCCGCTGGCTTTCGACGTGCTGACGGCCAAGCAGGCCCAGGCGCTCGACGACCAGGAGAGCGCCGACGCCAAGGTGCGCCGCGGGGCGGCCGACGCCACTCGCGTGGCCCAGGCGCGGCCCGCCGACGGCGTGCTGAAGACCTCCGACCTGGCGCCGGCCGACGCCGAAGACGAGACGAAGGCCGCGCGCAAGCGGGGGCGGTAGGTGTACGCCACGCTCACAGACCTCCGCGCCGAGGGCGTTGGGGAGACGCAAGCCGGCGACGCGCGCCTCGCGGCGCTCCTGGCCGAGGCCACGGCGTTCATCGACGCTGCCTGCGGCTGGTGGTTCGAGCCGCGCGAAGCCGTGCTGCGCCTCGACGGCCGCGGGACGCCCACCATCGAGCCGCCGGTGCCGCCCATCCGCCTTGACGCGCTGCGGCTGGGGAGCACGGAGCTGTCCATCGCCCCCGCGCACCTCGTGGTGGTGGGCGCGCCGGTGGCGCCGGGGTTCGACGGGCCGCGTCTTACACGGCGGCATGGCGCGGTCTTTCCGCGTGGCCGGGGCAACGTCGAAGCGCTGGGTCTGTGGGGCTACACCGAGGCCGACGGCACGCAAGCCGGCCGCACACCGCTCGCCATCCGGCGCGTGGCTCTCACGCTCGTGTTGCGCTGGCTCGCGCCGCTCGCGGGACCGGACGCCGACGACGCGCGCCACCGCTGGCGCGTCATCGAGGAGCGCACGCGCGACCAGAGCTACAAGCTCGCGCCCGGTGCCGCGGGCCCGCTCACGGGCGACCCTGACATCGACGGCGTGCTTCTGCGGTACCGCCGGCCAGCGGGATTGGGGGCGGCGTGATGCGTGGGCGGCTCATCTTTGCGTTTCTGGCTGAGCTGGCGCGGCTCG
>PWNJ01000257.1 GCA_003558985.1 candidate division CSSED10-310 bacterium | reverse complement strand
TGAAAAGGATGAGCGTGTTTGTTTGCAGTTTGCGGTTAAAGATACCGGTTCAGGAATACCATCAGATAAACTGGATACGATATTCGATAAGTTTGCTCAGGCAGATGCGTCAACCACACGCAAATATGGCGGTACAGGATTGGGGTTAGCAATCTCAAAACAACTTGTGGAACTTATGGGGGGCAACATCGAAGTATTCAGTGAAGTAGATCAGGGATCGGAATTTCGATTTACAGCCTATTTTGATTTGCAGCCGGATTTAACCAGGACAAATCTTGTTATGCCACCGGATCTGGCAGATGTTCGAGTTTTGATTGTGGATGATAACAGCACAAATCGTGAAATATTAAACAAGCGTCTTACATCATGGGGTATGAGAGTTTTTGAGGCATCGGATGGTCTTGAGGGATTAATGTGCTTAAAACTTGCGTTAGAAGAGAATGATCCGTTTCGCGTTGTTTTGATTGATATGCAGATGCCTGTTATGGATGGCGAATCGCTGGGGTGCGAAATAAAAGCAGACAAAACTCTTTCAAATACTTTAATGGTTATGTTGACATCCATTGGGTTACGTAGGGAAGCGGTGCGATTAAAGAAAATCGGGTTTGATGGATACATTACGAAACCGGTGCGTCAATTGGATTTGAAAGGGGTTCTGTGTCAGGTGCTGGCAAACCGCTCGACGAACGAATCACACTCGTTAGCTACCCGTCACTCCGCTCGTGAGAAGATCGCGATGTTTGCTAATCGTAATGCACGTATTTTGTTGGCTGAAGATAATGCAACCAATCAGCAGGTTGCACTGGGAATTTTAAAGAAGCTGGGCTTGTCCGGAACGGTTGCAGAAAATGGTAAGGAAGTACTCTCAACACTTTCGAAAAATGGTTATGATTTGATCCTTATGGATGTGCAGATGCCTGTAATGGATGGACTGGAAGCAACCCGAATCATTAGAAATCAGGCATCGCAATACAAAATCCCCAAGCCGGATATACCAATCATAGCCATGACCGCTCACGCTATGAAAGGTGACCGCGACAAATGTCTGGATGTCGGGATGAATGATTACATCTCCAAACCTGTATCACCCCATGCGCTGGCCGAAAAACTTGAAAAATGGCTGCCGAAGTAAAAATCGGGTTGAAGGTTGAAGGGGCGCTACTATTGGCGTAGGACTTAAGGCGTAAGGCTTAAGGGTTGCTGTCTGTTGATTTGCGATTGCTTGTAATGGCACCCAAAAACGAATGTAGAGACGCCCGGCCGGGCGTCTCAAAGGTCAATGGCGCCAATCATCCTTTACGACCAAGCGTAGCGTTCGGCGTTTGTGGTCGGCGGCCACGATGGGCACGAGAAGGGGAACGGGCAGGAGTAGGTTAAGTCATTGTAAACGAAGTGTTTTTACAAGTCTCTCCTGTCAGGAGAGAACGCAGTTGTTCCGGAAATGCCGTCAGGCAGAGACGGATTACAACGCGAGAGAGGTCATCATGCGTAATGAAATACGTTGTTTCTTTCATGGCGTTTTGGCAATTGCCCTCTAGAGGATGCGTGATTTGTGGCCTAAAACATTGTTATAAAAGGAATTTACAGACCGTTGAGGGCGTGGTTTCCGCGCCATCGATTTCATTGTGCTGTAACAGTAGGAGCGCGCAAATCTGTGAAACTGAAATTAATGGATTTGTATATAGTGTCAGTTCTGGTTAAAATAAGCGGACTATGAGTTGCGATTCAGGATGAACAGGACACGATGAGCGATCAGGACAAGAGAAACACAGATACAAGAAAAACTGAAACTGGTAATCACGTTTTTTTGGGAATAGACACAGGCAGTCTGTATGTATCAGTTGTTGTGTTGGATGCGGATGGGAAATGTCTTCGAAGCATCTATCGCAGGCATCATGGTGATCCGGTTCGAGTATTGCTGGATGTGTTGCCTGATTTGGCCGCTGATTCCGATGTGTCAGTTGCTCGTACTGGTTCAGGCGGCAAAACCCTGCCGTTGCCTGGCCGCTGGTATGATTCAGTTGTCACGGGTCTTGAAGGAGCCAAAGCACTGGCTCCTGAAGCAGACAATGTTCTGTCGGTCGGTGGGGGATCATTCAGTCTGATTGAAATGACTTCTGATGGTCGCTATCGCCGTTCAACTCTGAACAGCGCCTGTGCATCCGGCACCGGATCATTCCTTGACCAGCAGGCGTTGCGATTGCAAATACCGCCCGAAAAACTGCCGGAACGGGCGATGGCCTGGCCGCATGAGCCGCCGGTTGTGGCCACTCGTTGTGCTGTCTTCGCAAAAAGCGACATGATTCATCTTCAGCAGGAAGGGTTTACAGCAGATGCGATTGCGGCAGGTTTGTGTCGGGGACTCGGATACTCCACAGTAGATGGTTTGCTGGGCGGTCGCCGTATTGAAGGCGTTACCGCTCTTATCGGTGGAGTCGCATTAAACTCCGTTGTGGTCGCAGCGATAAATGAAAAACTTGGCGCACGGACAATCCGTCCTGAAACACCGGAATTGGCCTGTGCCTGGGGAGCTGCAATGCTGGCTCGCTCATCAGAAAACTCAAACAGAACAAATGCCGCAGCATTAACTGAAGCGTTGCGATCACAAAAGCAAAAAAATACTGAAAACTCCACCCCGGTTTATTTGCGGGAACCGCTTGAATTGACATTATCTGATTATCCGGATTT
>PWNJ01000245.1 GCA_003558985.1 candidate division CSSED10-310 bacterium | reverse complement strand
TATTTCTTGAATCAAGAAAAACCGCGTTTTATAAAAAACGGAATATGCTGCTGAAAGGAATTGTAGAGTGAATTTTAGGATTGAACGAACCGTCTGGAAACAATTGTTCCGGTTGGTATCAGGTTGCCTTGTTCTGATATTGACCAGCGGATGTTTTGATACTGAAAAAGTTGCAGGAAAAATGGTTGATACCATTGCAAAGGAAGTTATCTCAGCCCCTAAAAATATTGTGCTGATCAGTATTGATACCCTTCGCGCCAACCGACTTGGAGCATACGGTCATCCTGACGGCTACACCCCCACCATGGACCGTCTTGCTGCATTGGGACACATACAGAAAACCGCTTATACTGTCATGCCTCATACAACTCCCGCGCACGCTTCCATGCTGACTGGATTGTATCCCTACAAACACGGCAGCCGTGATAACGCCATTGCAATCAATGATGACGTAACAACATTGGCTGATATTCTGAGCGAACACGGCTATTCAACAGCCGGCTCGGTCGGACACTTCCTGCTGAGCGCCGAAACCAGCAGTTTTGACAGCGGCTTCGATGATTTCAGAGCTCCTGCAGAACCAGGAATGGAGGTTGTCTATACGGATAATGGTGACGCTCTGTATCCTGTCGTGCCAAACGATTTCAGACCATGGCGACGCGTTAACAGATATGCACGAAACTGGCTTTCATCGGTATCCAAACCATGGTTTCTGTTTCTGCATTACTATGAATGTCACGCCCCTTATGAACCGGAAAACCCGTGGAAACAAATCAATGATCTGCATCCATACGACGGAGAAATAGCCGGTATCGATCGGGCAATTGATGATGTTTTACGAATGATATCCTTGCATAATGACCTGAGTAATACCGAAGTAATCATCACTTCAGATCACGGCGAAAGTCTTGGAGAACACGGTTATACCGGGCATGGCATCAATCTTCACACCCAGTCCATGCATATTCCATGGATATCAACAGGCAATCCCGAAAAAACAGGCGTTCAAACCGGTCTAAGACAAATCATGGATATCAAACCCACCATACTGGCAGACCGGAACATACCTGTTCCCGCAGGATTGGATGGCGTTCCCGATACCGAAACGGTTAATCTGGCTTTTGGTGAATCGCCATCGCTGTATCCGGATGAGCCACAAAGACGCATTCGCTCAGTGCGGGATGGTGAGTTTACCCTGATACATCATCGAAATGCCGGGATCAGCGAGTTGTTCAAGCTTGAGACTGATCCGGCCGAAAAACATAATGCTGCTGACAGATTTCATGTTCGCAAACAACAATTGACAACCCGACTTGACAGGTTTGTTGAAAATGACACCCATGACTTGCATGATCCCGAAGAGGTTTTGCGTCCGGAGGTTAAAGATGCTCTGCGAGCGCTGGGTTATCTTTCAAAATAGTCAATTCAACGCAGCCGCCAGGCAAATTCGTAAATATCTGAAGTCAAAATCGGATGACGCGGTATCGCCATGGACTGCTGTGTCTCTGCCAAAAACTCCGGCTGAAATGTAAACGCAAGAGCGTAACCGGCTTCCCGACCCAGAAGACAGGTTGTTTCAGAAAAATCTTCCAGTTGACCGTTCGGATAAGCAAAATATCTGCACGAAATACCGGTTTCATGCTCGATACGACGGCGGGATTCCAGCATCTCCCAACGCTGCTCTTCAACACTGCATCGCGAAAGAATCGGATGACTCACCGTGTGAGACCCCAACGTAAAGATATCTGATTGAACCAATGATCGAATCATATCCCAGCCAAGCATAGGCATCAGATCATACGGATCCTCAGCAAAATCAACATCCAGTGCCGTCGCAAGCAAAGACATTGACTGTATCCGATCCTGATTCGATATCGTCTTCATTTTTCTATTGACACGAAACACATGACAGCGCTTTTCGGCAACAGAAGACCATTGGCCCTGCAAAGATGAGCCATCAGGAAAATCAAGTTGATACTCATACCTGGGGGTCAAATGAAAATAATGGTAAACAATGTTTGTCCAAATGGAACAACTGTTGTCAGCCGTATCTGTTGTAACAAAAACAGTTGCAGGAAGACCCAGCTTTTTCAATAGCGGCAATGCTGTGTCATATACATCGCGATAACCGTCATCAAATGTAATAACCAGAGCATTTTCAGGGAATGTCCGCTTTTCAACCAGTATCTGCTCAAATTGTGAACAGGATAAAACGGTAAAATGTTTGGCAATATACTCAAGTTGACTCTGAAATATTTCCGGCGACATATCCCATCCCATCATCTCACGCAGAAATTCCGGAGTGTTTATTTGATGATACCCAAGAATCGTCACCGGATAACGCGGCAAATATCGTTGTTTAATACGCGTTAAACCAGTTTTGAATGACAGCTTGTAAAACATTTTCCTGAACGCAATCATCACTGCATCCTAATTCAAACCATGTAACAATTCAATCAACAAACAGGAGTCAGAATTCAGATGTGCCCCAAAAAAACGAAACTGGAATACAGTTGACGAATCCGCCTGTTTAAATACAATACATGGCTGTCAATGAGGGCTGCTCTTCACTAAAACAGATTTGTTCGGGAGGAACCGGAATGATAGTCAGAATAATTGTAGTGTCTGTTTACGCATTGCTGATCATCAGCATGGGCATATTGGGAATGCGCAAAACCCGGACATTTTCAGATTTTTTTCTTGGCGGCGGCAAAATCGGGCCATGGATGACTGCATTTACTTATGGAACCGCCTATTTTTCTGCTGTTCTGTTTATCGGTTTCGCTGGCTCAATCGGATGGAATTTTGGGTATTCAGGTCTTTGGATAACTGTTGGCAACACTCTCATTGGTGTACTGGGAGTCTGGTGGCTACTGGGATACAGAATAAAAAAGATGTCTATCGAATACAATGTTGCCACAATGTCAGAATTTTTTGAGAAACGCTATGACTCAAAATTTCTAAAAGCTTTTTCAGCCATTTGTATTTTCATATTTATGATCCCCTATTCAGCGGCTGTCTTCAACGGTCTGTCATATCTGTTTCAATCCAATTTCGGCATAGATTATACTGTTGCTCTGACATTTATGGGTTTGTTTACCGCCATTTATCTTGTTATGGGCGGCTACAAATCCATGACAATGGTGGATGTCTTCTTTGGAATAATTATGATTGCCGGTGTCATTATATTGATAGCAAGCACCATTCGTACCGGTGGCGGCCTGAGCCATATGACAGCTACCCTGCATCAGATTCACCCCCGGCTGACTGCATCTGTCGGACCGCCGGGATTGTGGCCGCTGATCAGTCTTGTTGTTTTAACCAGTGTCGCCCCAATGGCAATGCCACAACTGATACAAAAATTTTATGCCATCAAAGATAAAAGATCTATACACATTGGTATGATAGCATCATCCGGGTTTGCCATTCTGGTTTCCGGAACCGCCTATTTTACCGGAGCAACCACTCGATTGTTTCTATCACCCGAAACAACTCCGGACGCTTTCAGCAACGGCACTCCATTAGTTGACAGTATTATGCCTGTTTTTCTGGCTACCATCATACCCGAATCCCTGTCAATACTCATTCTGCTATTAATTCTGTCCGCTTCTATGTCAACTCTGGCCGCACTGATACTGATTTCCAGCTCAGCTATCGCAAAAGACCTCTACGCCGGCTTTATCAACCCCGAAGTGTCCGACATCACTCTGACACGTCTGATGCGATACCTCAGCGCATTCTTTATTGTGGTTTCAGTTATATTTGCATATTTCAGATTCGCCACCATTGTCGCCATTCTGGGTGTGTCATGGGGCGCAATCGGATCCGTTTTCCTTGGACCGTTTTTCTGGGGACTGATGTCCCGTAAAACAAACAAATACGGAGCGATCGCATCCGCTATTCTGGGGTTGGGCACGTGCCTTGTTCTGTCATTTACAGGATCTCCATCACCCGAAGCCGGCACAATCGGTATGATCGTCTCTTTCGTTGTACCCCCTATTGTCAGCGCTCTTGTTCCCCAAAAAACTGTCGTCAGCGAGCTGTCATCATGACATCGACCAAAGTTGTCAACCGTCTGTTTCCACTATTAGCGATAAGCCTTTTTATTACAGGTTCAGTTTTAAACACGCCTGTTAATGTGGCACATGCGGACGGGTTTGAATTCGGATATCAGCTTCGAAGCAGATATGAAGATTTTGATAACATCATCACGTACAATGATGACCTGGATGACCAACAGCAGTTTTTTCGTTTCCGCTCCAGAATCTGGGGTCTATGGGTTCATAACAATCTGACTGCAAAACTCCAACTGACGAATGAATTCAGACAATATCAACACCCGGATCGCAGTTTTACTTTTGATGAACTGTTTGTTGATGAAATGTATCTGCAAATTGATAACCTGCTCGGTTCCAAATGGTTTCTGAAAGCCGGTCGGCAAATGATTATCAAAGGCGACGGCTTTATCTTTTTTGACGGTGTACCACTGGATGGTTCACGTGCCATTCACTACAACGCTCTTATAACCGGATTTCACACTGATACGTTTGCTATTGAATTTATGGGAATATCAAACCCTCATGAAGACGAATATTTGCCACGTCTGAACAATAAAGACAGACGCATGTCGGAGCGGGACGAACTGGCAGCGGGAACATGGATAAAAACGCATCTGACATCTGATATAGCGCTGGAAGGTATCTGGCTTTACAAACAGGAAAAAACACCGGATTCACCCGAGACAACCACAAGCGTAAAACGAGCGTATCACACTATCGGCGCTCGCTCAGTCATTCCATTAAGCAAAACAGCGTCTGTGACCGGAGAAATTGCCACCCAGATTGGCACAGGCGATAATAACGAATCAATTCGCGCATGGGGCGGTTACGCTGTATGGAGACAATCGATTCACACTTCCTGGGCGCCGGTAATATCTGTTTCAGCCGGAGCCGTGTCCGGCAACAATCCAAAAACTGACAGGGACGAAGGATGGACACCCCCATTCTCACGCTGGCCGCTTTGGAGTGAATTGTATATATACAGTTTCATTAACGAGCGGGGTGTCGCATCATGGTCAAACATGTGGTATGCAAACGCACAATGCATAGTGCAGCCATCTGATCCCGTCAAATTAAGGCTGACGTATTATAAACTGGGCGCTTTTTATGCTCCGGATACTCAAAATGACATATTCGGCTCAGGGAAAAACAGAGGTGACCTGTTTCAGTTTATGACGGAGTTCAGATTACCGGCTGGGTTTACCGGACATGTGTTGTATGAACATCATATTCCTGGTAATTTCTATTCAGCACGCGATTCGGGACATTATTTTCGATTTGAAATCATTTGGCAGTTTTCCCGCCGTGTTCATGGGTCATGAACAATCTGATATGAAAGGTTTTCAATGGCGTATGTTTTGCTGATAAACCCGAAAATCGGAATCTACAGCAAGGTTTTTAAGCCATTTATGCCTTTGTCGCTTCTGGCCGCCGCTGCACTTGCTGATCAGGAAGGCCACACAATCGAAATCCTGGATCAAGCCGTCGATAAAAATTGGGAACAAACACTGTTAAATCGGATAAAAACACGTAATCCGGTTCTGGTGGGTATCACATCGATGACCGGAGCTCAGTTGAAAGGAGCGATTCGCGCTGCTGAGCTGACGCGGCAAAACAGTTCGATACCTGTCGTTTTTGGCGGTGTCCATGCGTCTTTGTTTCCGGAGGGCACTCTGGCGCCGGATTATGTGGATTATGTCATTGTCGGGGAAGGCGAAACTGCTCTGTCACAACTGGTTTCTTTTCTGACAACCGGATCACCCGAACCCGACAGAATTCAGAATCTGGGCTGGAAAAATCCGGATATTAACGTTAATCCGCGAGCGCCATTTCATGATATGAATGCTCTGCCGGATACCCCATTTCATCTTGTTGATATTAAACCGTATCTGCATACGTATTTCTGGGAAAAAAACGTCATTGACCTTGAAAGCAGCCGGGGATGTCCATATAACTGCGGATTCTGTTACAATGAAAAGTATAATCAGCGAAAATGGCGAGCGATTAACCCTCAAAAAATGGTCGGTGTCATTCGAAATCTGGTCACTAATTATAATGTGACCAATTTTTTGTATATTGATGACAGTTTTTTTATTGATAAACAACGTGTTATGGATTTTGTATCGCTGATTGAACAAGAACCTTACACAATCAAAATGGGGTTTCAGGGAAGAATCAATTCGCTTGCAAAGTTCAGCGATAGCGAACTTGAACGGTTTATCAATGCGGGAGCAGTATTTTTTCAGTTCGGTGTTGAATCCGGTTCACCACGCATTTTGAAACTGATCAATAAATGCCTGACCGTTGAAGAAGCGCTGGACATGAATCAGCGTTTGAAACAGTATGAACAGGTAAACACATTTTACAATTTTATGGTTGGTCTGCCGACTGAGACGCGGGACGATGTTCTGGCAACTGTTGACGTTGCATGGAAACTTCTTGAACAAAACCCCCGAGCCTATCTGGGTACAATCCATTTGTATAAGGAGTATCCCGGGACGCCCTTATACCGAATGGCGCTGGATGAAGGGTATACTCCGCCAAAAACACTTGAAGAATGGGCAAGATATGATTGGCAAAGTGTTATTCTTCGCAGTCATGACAAAGATTTGAGCAAACTGTGCCGGGCTGTCTCCGCAGCATCCTATTGTGTTGATCAAAAAATCGAAATGCTTGGCGATTCAAGAATTGCCGGTTGGATCAGCAATATTTATCGTCCAGTGGCACGATTTCGATTCAAACACAAATTTTTCAAATGGATGCCCGAGGCAAGAATTTTTAAATGAGTTAAATGATATTTCGAAACCCGAAACGAGGTGGAAACAAACCGTCTTTGGTTCCCTTACTGATATCAGGCCGAATTTTCACCGCTTTCTCAAAGACTTCCATTGCGCGGGTAAAATCTCCCTTTTCATAAAAGAGTCTGCCCAGATTGTTCAATGCCTCAACATCTTTCGGGTTCGATTTGATTGCCCGTCTGTATTGTTTAACAGCTTTCTCATATTCACCCAGCATTTCCAAAGTTAATGCCAGGTTATAGCGAATATCTGAATTGTCATTTTTTTTCAGAACCATCTCAAATTCACTGACAGCCGCAGGATAATCACCTTCTTCAATAGCCATTAACGCCATTTCAAGATGCTCGGATACCTGTGTTTTTACGCGGGACTCATCCATTAACGGATCCAGCATGCCCTCACTGGCCATGTTATTCAGCTCAGACAGAGCGGTTCGTATGTCTTCACTCTCCCCCAAACGAAGCCGGATGATTAAATCATCACCTTCGCGACATATCACTCCATTAGGCAGCTCAAGCGTCTTTCCGTGCTCTTTCAACAAATGCGCTGTGCGCTTGAATATGGCCTCAATGCCTTTTCCCAAAACATTGTCATTATCAGATTTCATGAGACATGACCTCCGTCGCCAGTTTGGCATAATCTTCAGCGCCATTGGAATCTTTGTCATAAAGGAATATGGGTTTTCCGTGGCCTGGAGCTTCAGCCAGCCGAACATTCATTCGGACAGGAGTGTTAAACACCTTGTCACCAAAATATTTTCGGAGTTCTTCGAGCACCTTGTCGGATAATTTTGTGCCGGATTGATATAATGTCGGCAAAATACCGGTGACATACAGTTTATGATTCAGTCTTCGCCGCACAAGATCAATCGTATTCATTAGCAAACTCATTCCTTCAAGTGCATAAAAATGCGTTTGGACCGGTATGATGATTTCCTGCGCCGTTGTCAAAGCATTCAGCGTCAGCAAACCCAAAGAAGGCGGACAATCAATGATTACATAATCAAAACTGCCGTTCAGAGTCTGACTCAGTTTTTCGCGAAGCATGATCTCGCGTCCAATCGTGTTTACCAGTTCAACCTCCGCTCCAGATAAATGTATCGTCGCTGGTATCAGATGAAGATTGGTCACTTCCGTCGGTCGTATAACTTCGCGAAGAGTCGTCTCAACATCAATCAACACATGGTAAATCGATTTTTCCAGATCAGTCGAACTGAATCCGAATCCAATGGTTGCATTGGCCTGAGGATCCAGATCAATCAACAGAACTCGTCGACCTGCAAGCGCCAGAGCTGTCGCAAGATTCACAGAGGTCGTTGTTTTGGCGCTCCCACCTTTTTGATTGGTTATCGCGATAACACGCGGCAATGGAAATTTCATAAAAATTGACTCCTTTGTCAAAACCCCAAAATCAGTCAGATTTGTACCAGATTTGAACACCCAAGACAATCAATTATACAAAATATCATTTTGAGTATTTCCTGAATCAAACCACCAAAAACCAAATGATACAGCTATTCAAATGCTTTTTTCCAGAATGATGTTGTCATGGGAAATCAAAGCAGTTAATCTGTTGAAGGTACATTCGTTAGTTTTACAGGGAGGTAATTCGATGCCTGTACAGGTTGTTGTCGGCGCTCAGTGGGGCGATGAAGGTAAAGGTAAAATCGTTGATTATCTGGCAGAAAAAAGCCAAATGGTAATCCGTTTTCAGGGTGGCCCCAATGCCGGGCATACCATCTGTAATGATCTGGGCACTTTTAAATTGCATAGTATTCCATCGGGGATATTCCGAAAAAACACGGACTGCCTGATAGGAACCGGAACAGTTTTGTCACCGCCACAATTTTTCGATGAATGCAATATATTGAAAAAGGCGGGCATCGCACTGGACCGTTTAGTCATCTCGGACCGTGCACATCTGATCATGCCCTGGCACGCCGTTCTGGAAGACATTGAGGAATCCATGCTGGCGGACCGAAAAATAGGTACCACACGCAAATCTATCGGTCCGGCATACGCAGACAGATATGGACGATGGGGTATTGCCGTCAGCGACCTGGCACACCGGGACTGGCTGTTTAAACGCCTGTCGGATATCCTCAGTCTGAAAAACCGTATCCTGGCAAGCCACGAAAAACAACAGTTCGATCTTGACGATATCATGTCCCTGTGTCTTGAATGGCAGAAAAAACTGAAGCCGTTTGTTAAGGATACCGTGCCACTCATCAGACAAGCCCTGAAAAACGACGACCTGATACTTCTGGAAGGCCAACTCGGCATCGGCAAAGGTGTTTTATGGGGATCTTACCCCTATGTCACATCATCGTCACCAATAGCTGGCGGCGCTGCCGTTGGAGCAGGTATACCACCACACCGGATCACCGATGTTATCGGGATTGTAAAAGCATACAGCACATCTGTCGGCGCCGGACCCATGGTAACACTGGATGAAGAACTCGTCGGACCCAAACTCCGTGAACTGGGTAACGAATACGGCGCTACAACCGGCCGCCCCAGAAAATGTGGCTGGCTCGACGCCGTTATGCTCAAATACGGAGCTGATATAAACGGATATACATGCGTCGCTGTTACACGTATTGATATCCTGGATACCATTGATCCAATCGGTATCTGCACTGGATATGAATACGAAGACGGAACTATATTCCACGATATGCCACCAACACCGATTCTGGAAAAATGCCGGCCGATAATTGAGTATGTTCCCGGATGGAAATGCAATACCACCTCATGCCGCGACTGGAACGAACTGCCAAAAGAAACACAAAATTATGTCACCAGAATCGAATCGTTCGTCAATGCCCCCGCCCGGTTTGTATCAGTCGGCCCCGGACGCGACGAGACAATCATCAGAAATGTGGCCTGAAGGCCACAGTGGGCAAGGGAAGGGGTAGGGGTAGGGGCAGGTTAAATCATTATAAATGCAGTGTTTTTCAAATCTCTCCTCACAGGAGAGAACGCAGTTGTTCCGGAAATTCAGGAGGTAGAAGGTAAAAGGTTGAAGGTAGAAGGGGTGCAGCCATCGGCGCAGGGCATAAGGCGGAAGGCTTAAGGGTTGCTGTCTGTTGTTTGTGATGGTTTGTAATGGAATCCAAAAACAAATGTAGGGGCGTGGTCTCCACGCCCACATAAGAACGCATGATTTATGGTTTAAATTGTTGTTATAAAAGGATTTTGCCGACCGGTGAGGGCGTGGAAACCACGCCCCTACCCCATGACCTTGAACCTTGAACCAATCCGTAGGGGCGTTCGGCGAACGCCCACAATAGGTCGCGCCGCGCATGCCGTTTCGGCATGGTTATTGAATAGAATAAACGCGGGTACTTGTGTCCGAAGTTTGCTATGAACTTTGGCGGTTTGAATTGTCTAATTAATCAGGAGGAGATTATGAAATATTCAATGATCGTTTTAATGCTTTTAATATCTGCAGGATTTGCATTTGCCGGAAATCCATTGCTGGTGGAAATGCCGATGAATCAGAACTGGTCGGTGCTGCCGGATACTCAGGATATCAATGTGATCTGGTTTTCAGATGACAACGCGCTGTTATCGGTTTCGTCAAAGGGTCTGGCGCTGCTGGATGAGCATTCCATCAAATTTGACACACTGGGCGATATGCTGCCGGACCGGCATTATTATATTGTCAGCGCCCGGGACAATGTTCTTCCGGAAACATTTTCAGGTGTTCAGCTTCAAACCGGCCATTTCCTGGTCAATATAGCAACGGAAACCCTTATGCCTGCCCGACGCGATATGCATTACATGCGGGTCTGGCCGTCCCAACGAACTATCAGCGCTCTGATTCCGCCGGTGTACCATGGATATGCCTCCAAAACATACAATCCCATTATTCAGACATTTGTGGATCAGGTCAGCGAAACCCGAATTCATGATCTTCTGGT